>NZ_QEHP01000044.1:0-16582 GCF_003094695.1 Chryseobacterium sp. HMWF035
TTACTACTTAAAGTAACATTCAAATACTTATTTAATTAAACTTTATAAATTACTGAAATTGAGATATTTAAAATATAATAATTAAATTATTATCAATCCACAATTTTATCAACAGACATTTTGTCATAGCCAATTGTTTAATCATTTCACAAATGTAAAATTTAATTTTTCCATAAAAAAGCCTTAAATTTGACTATTGTAAACTATTTATATGAACTTCGAACAGATCTATTTACAAAATCCAAATTTCCCAAATCGCTATATTTCTCCTGAAAAATTATTTTCTTACCTACAGACCAATCTCAGTGATCATATAAAACAGATCGGAAAGTCTTATTTAGAAAAACCGATTTATAAGTTAACAGTCGGAACAGGAAATATTCATATACTCGCCTGGTCGCAGATGCATGGCAACGAATCAAACGCAACACACGCGATGCTCGATTTGCTTGTTTCTTTAGATAAAGCTCAGGAATTAAAACAAGAATTGTTCAGCAAAATTCAGCTTGATTTTATTTTTATGCTAAATCCCGACGGATCCCAAAAATGGACAAGATTAAATGCAGCCGATATCGATCTGAACAGGGACTTCCATAATGAAGCGAGTAAAGAAATTAAATTTCTAAAAAATACGGTGGCTTCAAAAAAATATGATTATGCGCTGAATCTTCATGAGCAGAGAACAATTTTTACAACAAACGGAATTCATCCGGCAACGTTGTCTTTTTTGGCTCCCTCAGAAAATGTAGAAAGAACCGTAACCGAAAACCGGAAAAAATGCATGGCGGTAATTGCAGAAGTTTATCAGCATCTGAAAGAATTAATCCCGAATCAGATCGGAAGATATTCTGATGAATTTTATCCGACTTCCACAGGCGATAATTTTATAAAAGCAGGAATGCCTACGATTTTATTTGAAGGCGGACATTTTGTAGACGACTACACCAGAAAGGGAACCCGAAAATATTACACGGTTGCTTTATATTATGCATTAAAAGCCATTTCAGAATTAAATTCCGAAACCACAGGTTGGGAAACCTATCTCGAAATTCCGGAGAACAGAGAAACACACTATGATATTATTTACAGAAATGTAAAACTGAATACAGATCATGAATGTATTTTAGACGTAGCGGTTCAGTACCGTGAGATCAAAGAAGAAGGAAAAGATGAAATCTCATTCATTCCTTTTGTCATGGAAGTAGGAGATGTCAAGAAGAAAAAAGGCTGGCTAGAAATCGACTGTACCGGGAAGAAATTTGTCTCAGAAACAAAATATCCAAAGCTGGATGCAGAAGTGAATTTTACAATAGAAGACTGAAAATAAAAAAAGCGGAACCGTAATGATTCCGCTTTTATTTTATATAAATAGACTGTTCATTCAGAAAGGAAGTCTGTACAATTACAGATCCTTTATTTCATTAAAACAGAAATTAGTTTACCACTTTAATTCCGTTGGCTACAAATCTGATTTCCTCTTTCGGAGTTTTAATCGCATCGATTTCAGACTGAGGCTTTTTAGCATCTTCCGCATAATGTTTCTGCTCGTCTACAGAAGTTATTTTTCTTTCTGCAGTTCCGTCCAGAACAACAGTTTTACCTTTTAAAG
Organism: Chryseobacterium sp. HMWF035; assembly: GCF_003094695.1. NCBI lineage: Bacteria > Pseudomonadati > Bacteroidota > Flavobacteriia > Flavobacteriales > Weeksellaceae > Chryseobacterium > Chryseobacterium sp. HMWF035. The sequence continues at coordinate 1,610 of NZ_QEHP01000044.1, forward strand.
CAGTAGGAACAAAGAATGCATAATCCTTCATTTTTACAAAAAACTGAGAGTTATCTTCTGTCTGGATCGTTAACCAACATCCTTTTTTATCGCAAACGTCTGTTACTTTTCCTTTTACGGCAACGTTTTCTACTTTTTTATCTTTTTTAAGCTTTTTGCTCAGCTTATCTACAGAAATTGCTTTAGATTCTACATTTGAAGCAACTCCACCACCGTAAACATCACCTACAAGAGCATTTCCTGCAGGAGGTCCGAATTTTTTTGTTTCCTGTGCAAAAGCTAAAGACGAAGCACTTATGGCTACAGCAAATAATATCGCTTTGAATTTCATTTGAATTATTTTTTTCAAAAGTAATAATAAAATTCTGAACGGCAAACATTAAAAATTTGATAAAAAACAGGTTCAATCTTTCGGAATTTGAATGCATTTTCTTAAGACCAGCTTTGTTATTTATTTTTAACGCGGGGTTCGCAAAGATTTTGGATCAATTTTGAAGAAATTTCGTTCGCAAGGACGTTTCACTTAGCGAATGATAAAAATATATAATTGATTATTTAATTTTTTTATGTGATAATATATTGAAATTAAGGCGTCTAAAAATTGTTTTCAAAATAAAATTCTGCTATCATTTGCTAAGTGAATAATTTATGCTGAGCCTGCCGAAGTATCTTTGCGAACGGAAAATAATCATTGTTGTTTTTAATAAAAACCTTGCGGTCATTGCGTTAAATATCAATTTATAGAAAAATCCGGCGAATATTAAATAAAACAGAAAATAATCCTATAATTATTTATATTTGAAACCTACAATCAATTATGCAGAAAAAACTAAAACTTTGGGATGCCATTATGCTGGTAATGGGATCCATGATCGGAAGCGGAATTTTTATTGTTGCCGCAGATATGATGCGGAATCTTGGCTCAGGATTCTGGGTAATCGTGGTTTGGATTATTACTGGAGTTATGACCGTTGCAGCAGCCATCAGTTACGGAGAACTTTCGGCGATGTTTCCAAAAGCAGGAGGACAATACACCTATCTTAAAGAAATTTTCGGGAGAAAAATGGGCTTTTTGTACGGTTGGGGATTGTTTACGGTCATTCAGACAGGAACAATTGCTGCCGTTGCCATGGCTTTCGGGAAATTTACGGCTTATCTCGTTCCCGCTTTAAATGATGCAGCTCCGATTTTCCAGAGTGGCGAATTTAAAATTACATGGATACAGATTTTAGCAATAGCAACCATCCTTTTATTAACCCAGCTCAATACAAGAGGGGTTGAAAGCGGAAAATTATTACAAAATATCTTTACAGGCTCCAAAATCATAGCGTTACTGGGACTTATTGCCACAGGATTTATTCTGGTAGATATTTCGCATTTAGCGGATAACTTTAGCTTTGGATATGATGCTTTCAGCAACCTTAAAAAAGACATTTCAGGTAATTTTCTGAAAGAAGGTTGGGAACCCATTGGCGGAATGACTTTACTGGGCGGAATTGCCGCAGCAATGGTAGGCTCCGTTTTCAGTTCGGTAGCGTGGGAAAGTGTAACGTTTGTATCAGGAGAAATTGAAAATCCAAAGAAAAATGTGGTAAAATCCATGATCTACGGAACATCTGCCGTTATGATTTTGTACATCGCCGTCAATTACGTTTACCTGAATGCTTTAGACAGAGATTCTATTGCTTTTGCGGAAAACGACAGGGTAGCGGTGGCTGCTTCAAAATTTATTTTCGGAAATGCAGGAACGGCAATTATTGCGGTTTTGGTGATGATCTCAACTTTCGGATGCAATAACGGACTGATCTTAGCCGGAGCAAGGGTGTTTCAGACGATGGCAAAAGACGGAATGTTTTTCAGACAGGCAGAGCAGAACAACAAAAACAATGTGCCCGCAAATGCGCTTTGGATGCAGGGAATCTGGGCTTCCATTTTATGTCTAAGCGGACAGTATGGCAATTTGCTGGATATGATCTCTTTCGTTATTGTTTTATTTTACATGATTACCGTTTTCGGCGTTATTTACCTGAGAATAAAACAGCCGGATCTGGAAAGACCTTACAAAACATGGCTGTATCCGGTGACTCCGATTATTTATTTATTGATCGGAACAGGTTTCTGCATCTTATTGCTCATCTACAAGCAGCAATATACATGGCCCGGTTTTCTCATGGTTTTACTCGGACTTCCCGTGTATTATCTCATTAATATGAATAAAAAAACTGAAAAATAAAATCTTGAAATATTTATCTATAGGATTTTTCTTTCTGTCACTGAATTTATTTTCTCAGAAAATTAGCGGAAATTATTTTGCGGTAGAAAAGAAGTGTAAAATGGAGATCAGTATAAATCCTCAAAAAAACTATGAATTAAGAATCAACAATAAGATCCGATTAAAGGGAAAGATTAAGGTATATAAAGAAGATACGGTGACTTACCTTGATTATGGACATATCAGTTCTATGTATGATCGCGACACCATTTATATTCAAAATTAGGGCAATGCAATGAATCCGTACTGGCACTTTAAAGAATGTGATATAAAGTATATCCGCCTTGCCAAAATGAAATAATCATATAAAGCTGTTCTCAAAGTCGGGCAGCTTTTTTTTGGAGCTTTTTCCAGCTTTCCATTACAATCTTTTTTTCAAAAAGGATTTTCATTGCAATCTGGGCTAGGATTTTTCTGTATAATTTCAATTTTTGTCCGCTAAATCCATCAAAAACAGGAAAATAAATCAGAAGTCCCGAAAGATTCCCCTCCTCTGGAGGGGTGGCAAAAATTTTAATAAAATTTTTGACGGGGTGGTTTAGAAAACCAAATCATTTAAAAACATTCAAAATCACAGAACTTCTCCGTTGATTACAAACAACCCTGTTTTAAACCTCCGGAGTTCTCCGGAAGTCTCCCGCAGTTTGCAGGAAACCACAGAACTTCTCCGTTAATTACAAACAACCCTGTTTTAAATCTCCGGAGTTCTCCGGAAGTCTCCCGCAGTTTGCAGGAAACAAAAGAACTTCTCCGTTGGTTACAAACAAGCCTGTTTTAAACCTCCGGAGTTCTCCGGAAGTATCTTACAATTTATTTGAAACCATCGTACATGAATATTGTAGACAACTGATCCTTAAATTCTAAGGTTCTAAAAATTCCCCTCTTCGGAGGGGTGTCAAAAATTTCAACGAAATTTTTGACGGAGTTGGTTTTAAAATCAAAAATCTGTTTAAACTTTTTAGAGTTTTAGGATTATTCACAATAAACTTTTATTAATTCATGTAATTTCAAGTAAATGCTGCATTAAAAAAGAAAAATTTAAACAACAATCAATACTATAATCTCCTTTTTTTCCTTAAAAATGATTAATTTGGTAGTATCTTTCGAAGAATTAAGTTCTATGAAGTAAAAAATTAAGAAGGAGAAATCATGGACACACCAAATTACAGAATGCCTTTTGTTCCGTCGACTTTAATGACGGAAGGAGGAAGCATAGAAACCTGCGACATGGGAGAAAGCATAGCGCACAATATTATGCTGCTCATCACCACCAAAAAAGGCGAAAACAGATACGATGAAAATTACGGAAACGACGTCTGGAACCTTGAATTTGATAACGGCATTACAAGTGCAGTCTGGGAAGCCGTTTTCATTAAAAGCCTCAAAAGGCAGATTCAGGAATATGAACCCAGAATTGTTCAGCCGCAAATCGATGCACACATCCAGATTGTAGAACACAGCTACGACACAAAAGAACATACCGAAATCAAAAAAAAGGTAAAAATCGCCATCAATGCCAAAATGGAGCATTCCGGAGAACGTTTCAGCTTTTCTACAGAACTTTTCCTGAGTCCGATGTCGATTGATTAAATTCTATAACCACCACCAAATCCTATGAATTTAGAACAGAATATTTATTCCAAAGAATCCGTAAAAGCGAGGATGCTTCAGAATGCCACAAAAGTATGGGGATTGAAAAGTCCGCAGTCTCTTGATCCGTTCGTTAAATTATTAATTGACGCATTCAGCACGGAAGTATTCAAAGCGAACAACGAAATACAGACCGTTAACGCCAGAATTTTAGAAAAACTGGCAAAATTATTAACACCTTCCATTTATACACATCCGATTCCGTCTCATGCGATTGCGTTTACGCAACCTTATGAACCGTCTGAAATTTTATTGGAGCATACCGAGTTTTTCTTTAAAAAACAGATGACTTCCACCATAAAATCAGAATCGGATAAGCAGATTAATATTCCTTTTACGCCAATCGGAAATATAAGAATCAACAAAATACAGACCGCCATCATGTTTGTAGGAAATACCTGCTACGGAATCGATGACAGGCTGAATAAAATTCCCATTGCAAGATTTCAGGGAAGACCGGAAAATTACCGTAAAGTCACCATAGGAATTGACGTATCAAAATATTCAAACGAAACTTTTCCTAAAGATGTAAGCATTTACTGCTCAAATCCTGCTTTCGAACATCTTGATTTTACCTATAAACTATTGCCCTACATTACGGTTTCTTCCAACGGAAATCCGTTATTTGTAAAAGAAGGTTTAACTTATTATAAAAACAATCAGGCAGAAGGATATGAGCAGATGTTCCGCGAACAGTCTATTCAGAATAAAATTATTGAAGACATTAAAAGTGTGTATCATCATAAATTCATTGAGATTTCCGGACTTTCAACCTCATTATTTTCAGAACCGGGACAGCTTCCCGAAAATCTCAGCTATGTAGATTATAAAGAAGAAATTACAAAATACATCGACGGAAAACGTTATCTGTGGCTTACTTTCGAATTTCCGCCGCAATTTTCTGCTGAAATTCTGGATAATTTTTCTTTTGTTTTGAATGCTTTCCCAATCTATAACCGCGGCTGGAAAAAAACGGAATACAGCTTAGACATTATGGGAAACAATATTCCTCTCGTAACAGATGAAGGCGAACATTTTCTGTATGTAGATGAGGTTCAGGACGGTGACGGAAGAAAATACACCGAAATTCCTTTTACCCCGAATGATGATCTCCGAAAAGGATTATACACGGTAAGAAAAGGCGGAATGGAGCGTTTTACGAACAGAAATGCCGTTGATATGATTGCCAATGTTCTGGAACTCACGCGGGACGAAATTGCAGCTTTCTCTTTACTGAACCGGGATAACGTGAAAGGTGTTCTTAGCGAAATGTCAGACAAAATGAAATCCATGGTTCAGAAAGTAAACAATGCCAAGCGGAGCATTAAACAGGAGCTGAACTATGTGATTATGGAACCTGTTGATAAAACAGACCACACCTACGCTTCATTCTGGATCACGCATTCTACATTAGCCAATCATATGCGCCCCGGAACGGAACTTTCCAATCAGTTGAAATCACAGACGCTGGTTCTTTTAACAGAAACGATAGGAGGAGCGGAAGAGCAGAAGGGAACCGACAGTATTCAGGCTTATAAATATGCTTTAACCACAAGAGATAAGATCATTTCTCTGGAAGACGTTAAAAACTATTGCCGAATGGTTCTGAAAGACGAACTGAAAGAGGTAAAAGTAACCCGCGGAACGATGATCAGCAATAAACCGAAAGAAGGTTTCATCCGAACGGTTGAGGTAGAAATCATTCCGCAGAATTATTCTTTCTACGGAAGAGCTTATTGGGAGAATATGGCGAATGTTTTAAGAAACCAGATTATTTCCAAAGCCATCGACGGAATTGAATATCTGGTAAAAGTAACGAATGAAGATTCGGATTTTTAGTGATTGTTTAGGATATTCTCAATAAAAATGGATGAATTCTCAGACGATCTTAGGATGACTTAGCGAAATCTTCAGCATATTTATTTGAAGGAATATAAAAGCAGTTAGTATTAGAATCCTGTCATCCTGAGCTTGTCGAAGGATCTCCAGCTAAATAATAAAAGTTTCGGGCAAACCAAAGGTTTGCCCGAAATTCATTAAAAAAAACTACTATTTAAAATAACTGATCCATAAGAATCACTTCTCTGTTTTCCAATAAAGGAACAATCTGTTCAGCCACAACTTTCTGGTAATGCTCAGAATTTTTATGGAATTCCACTGCATCGGCATTTTTATACCCTTCAAACAATACCAAGGTATGATCGTCAGATTTGCTTTGATGTACTTTATAGAAAAGATTTCCTTCTTCCTGTGAACTTTTTTCCGCTGCCTGTTTCAGCAAATCCAAAACGACACCCAGTTTTCCTTCTTTTACCTGCCATTTGGCACACACATATACCGCTTTTTGATCCATTTTCTTATATTTTTTTAATTATTTAAACACGTTGTGCATTTTGAATCCCTGTATTTCTAAAATAAGTGGAACGCCGTTGTTAATCTTATTTTCAAATTGTTACAATTATTTTTTGTCTTTCTTTGCGATTCAATTATCGCGAAATTATGTTAAGAGCCAGTCTAAATATTAAGTCTGTTTACACTTTTATTTAACCGCAAAAGCTACAAAAGATGAACTAAACTATTATTTAAAGTTGATCATTATCAATGAAAAAGTTCACCATAGTTTTTAAAAATCTTTGATTTTTATTCTTTTGAGCGCTTTAATTATTCTGAAAATTAGCTTTATGATTATCTTTTGAGCCTTTTGTGGATAATTCTGAAATTAGTTTAAATTTTTTAATAAAGATATTCTTGTTGGAAGACGCAGGATTTTAATGAATCTCAAATCTTTAAGGCGCAGGAAAATCAAAGATTTTCAATAAGGATTGATGCTTAATTTTATCGCAGATAAGATCTTTGCGCCTTTGCAATATTTATAACTATTAAGTTTTTTAAGTTAATAAGCTTAATTCCTTAATGGTAAAAATAAATTATAGATTTAAACAGAGCCTAACTCTTACAATAAAAAGATCTCGAATAAAGATAAGCAAAAGCATTCCCAAATGCACAACAGATTGCTTAAGCTTTTTTCGCTTCCAAAAGAGCGACTATTTTTTCTCCTACACCTTTTGCAGAAGCCGGATTTTGTCCGGTCACGATATTTCCGTCGGCAATGCTGTTTGTAGACCATGGTTCTGCTGCATGGAAAATCGCACCCTGCTCCGTTAAAGCAGTCTGAAGATCAAAAGGAACATCCGCTTTTGCATAGCTGTCTTCTTCCGCAGTGGTAAATGCAGCAATATTCTTACCATTTACCAGATAACTTCCGTCGCTCAATTTTACATTCAGAAGCGAAACGGGACCATGACAAACCGCTCCCACAACACGGTTGCTTTCATAAAAATCGGCAAGTACTTTTTTAAGTTCCGGAGCTTCCGCCATATCCACCATCGGAGCCAGACCTCCCGGAACAAAAACGGCATCGTAATTAGAAGTATCCACCTCAGAAAGTTTTTTTGCACGGTGCATATCTTCCCAACCTTTTCCGGTTAAAAATTTTAGGTTCTCCGGATCATTGGCTAAATTTAAAGCATCCAGAAACGGAGACTCACCGGTTAAACTGGCAAAATCGATCTGGTAACCTGCGTTTTCAAACTCTGCATAAGGATGCGCCACTTCAGGCAGGAAAGTTCCTGTTCTTTTATTGTTCGGACCGATAGAATTCGCGTTGGATACAACGATTAATACTTTTGGATTCATGACATTCAATTTTGTTTATTAAAAATATTTTGTTTGATCTTTTTGAAATTACCTGAATTTCTACAGCAAATGTATGCCGATCCAATGCTTCCTTCGAAGGACTGAAGTCACAAAAAAAGTGTGATCCAAATCACACTTCTGCATTTTATTCTATTGGTTTATGATTTTATTGGGAGCTTTTTCCCGCTTTCCGTTACAATTCCTCATTGCGCGGCTCCGCTTCGCTCCGCCGCTCCATTGCGGGATTTTCTCTTCAATCGGGACTATGGCGGAAGTTATTCTTTTCAATATCTAGAACAATATGCATGAAGTCTGTCTTTAATATAGTATTTAATTTATTTGTGCTCTTTGTGCAAAAAAATTAGTGGTATTAGTGTTTAAAAAGATCCTTCATTTGTTTTTCGTTTCATATTCGCAGTGTCACTCTGAGCCTGTCGAAGAGTCTCTTATTCCCAGTATTGTTAAGATCCTTTACAGGATGACAAAAATGCTGCAAATGCATTTGAGAAAAGATAAACAATTTTACATTGAAAAAAAATCTGCGTAATCTGTACAATCAGCGGGAGACTATCAAAAAGATTCTTCCTTCCATAATGCTTCGCAAAATTTCAATCAGAATGACATGACTTGTTAAAAATTTCGCTGAGTGAAAAGAATTGTTAACAATTATTAATTGTTTTATCTTTCGTTTAGTATTCGCGGTGTCACTCTGAGCTTGTCGAAGAGTCTCTTATTACCTTTATTGTTAAGATCCTTTCAGGATGACAAAAATGCTGCAAATGCATTTGAGAAAAGATAAACAATTTTACATTGAAAAAAAATCTGCGTAATCTGTACAATCAGCGGGAGACTATCAAAAAGATTCTTCCTTCCATAATGCTTCGCAAAACTTCAATCAGAATGACATGGCTAGCTAAAGATTTCGCTGAGTGAAAAGAATTGTTAACAATTATTAATTGTTTTATCTTTCGTTTAGTATTCGCAGTGTCACTCTGAGCTTGTCGAAGAGTCTCTTATTACCTTTATTGTTAAGATCCTTTCAGGATGACAAAGATGCTGGAAAATACATTTAAGAAAAAATAAACAATTTTAGATTTAAAAAATCCGCGTAATCCGCCCAATCTGCGGGAGATTATCAAAAAGATTCTTCCTTTCATAATGCTTCGCAAAACTTCAATCAGAATGACATGACTCGTTAAAGATTTTACTGAATGAAAAGAATTGTCAACAATTATTAATTGTTTTATCTTTTGTTTCGTATTCGCAGTGTCACTCTGAGCCTGTCGAAGAGTCCCTTATTCCCAGTATTGCTAAGATCTTTTCAGGATAACAAAAATGCTGGAAATGCATTTCATTAAGATTTTGCTGAGTGAAAAATTTAAAAACTATTTATTGGTATTAGAATACAGTCTGCTTAAAGTTTCCCTGCTTACACCGAGATATTCTGCGACATATTTTTTAGGAACTTCCGAAATCAGATCAGGATACAATCTTACAAATTCTTCATAACGCTGTTGCGGTGTTCCCGACAAAAGCATCATAATTCTCTGTTGAAGCGCAATATAACCGTTCGTTAATTTAATTCTGAAAAAATGATCCATCTTATGAAGATCTGCTGCGAGTTTATTTCTTCCTTCAAGGGTAAGACTTACCACTTCACCTTCTTTCAGGCATTCGATAAACATTTTGGAATTTTGCTGTTTAAAAAATCCTATATAATCGGACATCCACCAGTCTTTTTTGGCAAACTGAAGAATATGTTCTTTGCCATTTTCATCAATATAAAACACCTTATAGATTCCGTCAAGAACAAGGAATTCATATTTCACTTCGTCTCCGTCGTGGATCAGGAACTGATTTTTACGGACTTTTCTTAAAGTGAAAAAAGTTTTAACATATTCAAACTCTTCGTCTGTAAGCGGTGTAATGGCTTCGATATGTTCTCGCAGTCGGTTCATGATAATGCTTTGTCCGGTGTAAAAGTAATTAAAATTCTGAAGAATCTGCTTGAATTTCCAATGCAGAACTGCAAGTCTGTTTAAACTTTTATTTAACCACAAAAGCCGCAAAAGATCTACTAAATTTTTTATTTAAAGTTGATCATTATCAATGAAAAAGCTCACCATAGTTTTTAAAAATCCTTGATTTTTATTCTTTTGAGCGCTTTGATTATTACAGAAATTTGCTTTACCATGATCTTTTGTCCCTTTTGCGGTTAATTCTGAAATTAATTTAAACAAGTTTTGCTTTAAAAAGACTGATCTTTCACTGTGGAAAATTACAATAAGTAATCAGAGATTCATGAAAAGCAAATTTTTTTTGTGGTACAGTTGTTATAATAATTTTCTAAAACCATTAAAGAAACAAATGGCTTCCGAATAATTTCGCATCATTTTTGTAAGGATAAACTAACACTTTTTAACACTGAAAATTGCCAAAATTTCCGTAATTTTGCACATCGTGATTTTCAGGTAAGATCACCCCAAATTATGAGTAAATCAACAGAATATATAGAAGTTTACGGCGCACGTGAACATAATCTTAAAAACATCAATGTAAAAATTCCACGCAACGAGCTGGTCGTGATTACGGGACTTTCGGGAAGCGGAAAATCGTCATTGGCTTTTGATACGATTTTTGCGGAAGGACAGCGCCGATATATCGAAACGTTTTCTGCGTACGCAAGACAGTTTTTGGGAGGTCTGGAGCGTCCCGATGTCGATAAAATTGAAGGATTGTCTCCTGTAATTGCCATCGAACAGAAAACTACCAACAAAAACCCGCGTTCTACCGTAGGAACCGTGACGGAACTGTACGATTTCTTACGTCTTTTATTTGCCAGAGTTTCCGATGCGTATTCTCAAACGACAGGAAAAAAACTGGTAAGTTATACCGAAGAACAAATCTTAGAAACCATCAAAGAAAATTATAAAGGCGAAAAAATCATGCTGATGGCGCCTGTGGTAAGATCCAGAAAGGGACATTATCACGAACTTTTTGTGCAGATGGCAAAAAAAGGATACGGACAGGCAAGAATTGACGGTGAACTGCAGGATATTGAATATGATTTAAAACTCGACCGCTATAAAACCCACGATATCGACATCGTCATCGACCGCTGGATTATCGGGGAATCTGCTTCCGAAGCGAGAATGGAAAAATCTCTGCGCACAACGATGGAAATGGGAGAGGGACTGATCGGAATTCAGAAACTGGGAACGAAGGATATTGAATATTTTTCTAAAAATTTAATGGATGCCGAAACCGGTCATTCACTGGCTTTGCCGGAACCGAACACGTTTTCTTTCAACTCTCCGAAAGGAAGCTGCCCGAGCTGTAAAGGTTTGGGAACCATTAAGAAAATCAATACGGATTATTTTGTTGAAAATCCGAAGTTATCCATCAATCAGGGTGGTTTATTGCCTTTGGAAGACTTAAAGTCTAACAAATGGGTACTTTCTCAAATCAAAAATATTCTTGAAATTTTCGGATTGGGAATGGCAACTCCGATTCAGGATATTCCGGAAGAAGCGTTAGACTATATTTATAACGGCTGTCATAAAGAATTTAACAAAGATTTAAAATACGCCGGAATTACCAAGAAAATCAAGATCAGCTTTGATGGTCTGATTCCTTTCATGGAAGAAATTATCGAAGAAAGGGAATCTTACGAAGCGATTCTGCTGGAAAGAAATTTTACTACGGAAGAAACCTGTCCGGAATGTAAGGGAACCCGTCTTCAGCCTTCCAGTTTAAGCTTTAAAATCGACGGAAAGAATATTGCGGAAGTTAATGCTTTAAGTTTAATTGATTTAAAGGACTGGCTTTCTGATGTTAAGGATAAATTTTCTGAGAAAAATGCCATCATTGCGCATGAAATTTTAAAGGAAATTGAAACCAGGCTGCAATTCTTATTAGATGTCGGTTTGGATTATTTGAGTCTGAGCAGAAGTTCAAAAACGCTTTCGGGTGGAGAATCTCAGAGAATTCGTCTGGCTACGCAGATTGGTTCTCAATTGGTGAATGTTCTCTATATTTTAGACGAGCCTTCGATTGGGTTGCACCAGAGAGACAATGAAAGATTGATTAATTCTTTAAAGAATCTTCGTGATATCGGAAATTCTGTTCTGGTGGTAGAGCATGATAAAGATATGATTCTGGAAGCCGATGAGGTTTTGGATATCGGTCCGAGAGCCGGAAAATTTGGCGGAGAAATTCTGTGGCAGGGAAAACCGAAAGATCTGGTAAAAGCAAATACGATTACGGCACAATATATTAACGGAAAAAGAAAGATCGAAGTTCCTGCGGAAAGACGTAAAGGAAACGGAAAAAATATTGTTTTAAAAGGAGCAAGCGGAAATAACCTGAAAAATGTAACGCTGGATATTCCTCTGGGAAAACTGGTCGTGGTTTCGGGGATTTCAGGAAGCGGAAAATCGTCGCTTATCAACGGAACATTGTATCCGATTTTAAACAAACATTTTTACAGGGCGGTTCAGGAACCTTTGCCGTACAAAAAAATTGAAGGTCTTGAACACATCGATAAAATCGTAGATGTAGACCAGACTCCGATCGGAAGAACGCCGCGCTCGAATCCTGCAACCTACACCGGAATGTTTACCGACATCCGAAATCTGTTTGCGGAATTGCCGGAAAGTAAAATCCGTGGTTACAAACCGGGAAGATTCTCTTTCAATGTAAAAGGCGGAAGATGCGAAACTTGTCAGGGAGGCGGTTTGAAAGTAATTGAAATGAACTTTTTGCCGGATGTGTACGTTCACTGTGAAACCTGCAACGGAAAACGTTTCAACAGGGAAACTCTTGAAGTGCGTTATAAAGGAAAATCGATTTCCGATGTGTTGGATATGACGATTGATGAAGCAGTGGAATTTTTCCAGCCGATTCCGAAGATTTTTGCGAAGGTGAAAACTCTGCAGGATGTCGGTTTAGGTTATATTACGTTGGGGCAACAGTCGACCACACTTTCGGGAGGTGAAGCACAGCGTATTAAATTAGCAACAGAACTGGCAAAAAGACAAACCGGAAACACGTTATACATTCTCGACGAACCCACAACAGGACTGCATTTTGAAGATGTAAAAATTCTGATGGATGCGATTAACCAGTTGGTGGAATTGGGAAATTCTTTCATCATCATCGAACATAACATGGATGTGATCAAGTTAGCCGATCATATCATTGACGTTGGTCCGGAAGGCGGAAAACACGGCGGACAGATTGTTGCGCAGGGAACGCCTGAGGAAATTGTGAAGTCGAAGAAGAGTTTGACGGGGAAGTTTTTGAAGAGGGAATTGGAATAGTAGAATATTAACTTAATAATATAAAGGAATTTGCAAATGCAGATTCCTTTTTTTATTTTTATGGAAAGTATAATAATTGTTATCATAAGATGAAGGAATTGGATAGTCTTGATATTAGTAAATTCACTACAAGCAAGAAGATAGAAGAATATAAACATGAGGAACGCTTTATAAGAACAGGTACAGATTATGATTCAGAATCCAGGATTTTCTGGTTAAAAGAAGATAAAGAACAGGGGGTAAAATTAAAAGATGTCCTTATTAGCAATGGAAAAATTGTATTATTAGGAAATCCGGGAATAGGAAAAACAAAAGAATTAGAAAACCTTTTTAATATTTTATGGAAAGAGAAAATAGTGACAGGATTAGTTCCTTTTTTTTTGAACATAAAGAATTTTAGAGAAAGAGATAGTGTAGGAGATTTGATAAAATATAAATATTTGGAAGACTTGGATAATATTTGTTTTATTATTGATGGATTAGATGAGATTCCGGATATTCAAAAGTTTCTTTCAGCATTGGAGTTATTTTTAGAAAAAAATGATGATAAAAATATAAAAGTAGTTATTAGTTGTAGAACAAATATATATGAAAAGTATTTAGTTAAGATTGACGGTTTTGAATATTTTTATTTGGAGAATTTAAGAGATAAACAAATAGTAAATATTTTAAAAAATAATTTCAATATTGATATTTCTTATAGCGACTTAAATAGGTATAGAGTTTTTTTAGAAAACCCATTTAATCTAAATTTATTCGGAAAGTTTTACTGTGAAAACAGTAGATTTCCAAATAATATTGCTGAAGCATTTGAATTATCTATTAATCAAGAATTACAACTTTTAAATAAAGAGAAATTTATTAAAAGTGATTTCATAGATTTAACTCATATTAGTAAAATTTTACAAAAAATTGCTATTACAAATGAGCTAATGCAGAAAAATGGAATCGAAGAAAAAGATTTATACTTACTGTTAGGTGAGAAAGAAAAATATTCTATTGAAAAAATTTCTTTCTTAGAAAAGCTTCCTGACTCTACGAGCTTTATTTTTAGACATAAAAACTATCAGGAATTTATCGCTGCACAATACATTGCTGAATTAAATTCGGAAAAAATTATTGATTTTATAAAAATTGAAAAGGTTAATAAAACTAAACCAGCCTTATTTAATACAATAAGTTTTCTACTTAACATTTTAGATGAGCCAAAATTTGAAACTATCAAAGATTGGTTATTAAATAATGAACCTGAAATATTATTTCTCACCGAAAAAGATAGGCTTAATCCATATACACAAAAAGAAATTTTCGAAAAATATTTTACTGATATAACACTTGAAAAGACATTTTGGTTAGGGAGAAATCGTAGGTTTCCAATGAATAAGTTAGCAGAGTTTGCAGATGTTGAATTTCTTTTAGATACAATTGTTAAAAAAGAGCATTTTAGAGCTGTTTATTCTGCTATTGACTTACTAAGTTATGTGGACGAAAGTGAAAAGGAGGGAGATCTAAAAAAAATAATTATTGATTTAATCTTTGAAAATCGTGAATATAGAAATGATGCTTTAAGATGTTTTAAAGATCGCGACTATCATAAAAAAGACAAACATTTATTTGAAAATATTGTAGATTTTTTTAAGAATGATTTTGATTCAGATGTAAATCATCAAATAGTAATGATGTTGTCTGATTTTGAAGATGTTGACGAAAATTTCCCAATATTGAAGAATTGTCTTTTCAAACTTTATGAAATCTCTTCTGAAAGGATAAAAGATAATTCTATAAGAGGGACATCTTGGATTCTAGAAAAAATGACATTGAGAATAAAGAAAAAAGAAAATTTTCTAACATTTTTGAAGATTTTATTTGATAAAAATTTTGATTTAAATTTCAGCGACTTTTATGGCAAATCTTTTCAAGATAATTTAATTCAAAAAATTTTTAAAATTATTAAGAGTGATGAAAAATTTCTATTTGATTTAGTAGATTACATTTTAGTTAAAGATAGTCATATATTTTACAGAGATAATTTAT
>NZ_QEHP01000045.1:0-28433 GCF_003094695.1 Chryseobacterium sp. HMWF035
CAAAGGTAGGGAACATACTAAATATTACTGTTAGAAGTGGTAGCGATGTCAAGACAATGAATACAGATATTACTGGAGTAGGGACAATGAAACCTTTGTGTTCTATTAGAAGGGGTTCATACTCTAACCTTAATGTTTGTAGTACTGATTTTGGGAAATACTGGATCGAATCTTAAAAATATAGAAAATAAACTTTCACAAAACTAAAAAACCTCATTTTAAAAATCCAAACAAAAAAATAAAAATTATGGAAAAGAATAAATTAGCTACCAGAGAGCAGCTAAAAAAATATTTTGAAAAAAATAAATATCCTACTCAAAGTCAGTTTGCAGAATTAATTGATGCATTTAAACATAGAGAAGATCTACTCACCAATAAGGAAGCGGTGATTCTAGTGAATAGTTTGGAATCTAATGGATTAGTAAATTATTCTTTAAGAGATATTGATGGAAAGATATCAATAACTGTCAGTTCAAGTACTGAAGAAGATCAAATAATTGAATTAAAAAACAGAGATGAGTATACAGGGGTTCAGTATTTCTTTGGTTATTCACCATATACTATTAAGGCAAAAGAATTTATTCTTGAAGAATTAAAAGAATATGAGTATTATCTTTTGCAATACCAGATAGATTCTAATTATTATTATAACTATAGACTTTTTGGAAATAATCTGCCAGCAATAGAGAAAGGATTTCAATTTGGAACACTAAAAGGTAGAATGTTCAACTTTCAGTTGTACAAGAGTAACGTGGGACAAAAAGTTACTATCGTAAATACCAGAATTAACTTTAAAAATAATACTGATGTAATCATTTTATACAGAGCACAATCTGAGAATTGGGGATGTAGATTGGTTGATGAAGATATTACTACTGATCATTACAGTTTATGGGATTATTTATATTTCTATTACAATGCAGATCTCAGTAAAATAGATCAGAATATAGAGTGTAGTATATATAATGATGATACTGGACAGCTTTTAATGACCGGATATCTTTATGCAGGTCAAAACAATGTAAATACATGGGGTGGCGGTTCTGCAAATATGGTAAGAAATATAAGAATCGAATGTAGTTATCAAAATAATCAAAATAATCAAAATAATCAAAATGTATCCTAATGAAACTAAAAATATTTGAACAAAATCAGCATCTTAAGGATCTTACACCTTTTGAGCTAATGGCAAAAGATGTCACAATTCTTAATGGAATCGTTAAAGGGGAACCCACTTATGAAAAAGGAAGAAAAACCAGTACCGGTTACTATTTAGACAAAGAACAGACGAATCTGGCAATTGAGAAAACCTTTTCTGATGAACTGGATGAAAATGGATTTTTAAAAGGAATAAATATTCTGATCAAATGGTTTGATATCTACGGAAACCCGGTGCTTGTCAAACGAGTCTATGTTCCTCTCTCTGTCTCGGAAAGTGCGGAAATCATTATTAAAAGACGCAAACGAATGATTGATTATCTGAAGGAATCCGGAGTAAGATTAGGAGTAAAAGAATATATCGATTCTCTTTTTAATTATTATTCAAATTATCAGCAATCGGGAATTACAAGAAATCTTTTGAATAGCTTTATTGAGAATGGATCGGATGAATTACAACAAGCTGTTATCAATGAAAATAATCAGGAAATAGCAGGTATTCTTAACCATATTTTACCAAACGGAACTACCGTTAAAGATTCATTACTCAATCAGATCTCATAAAAAATTCTTACATTAATTATTTTCATAAATCAAGGTAACACTTTATATAATTATGGGAAAAGTTTTAGCTTTAAACCATCAACCAGCTCTGAAAAGAATTATCGTGAAAATCAGAAAAATAAATTAGCCTAAACATCAGCGGCAAATTTTAACCTATTCAATACTTATCATTTTATCACTAAAAACTCTTCATTACTATAATGGAGATGAATGGGTTTGTTCCCAAAATCATTGAGATACAATAGATCTGTAAGGATTGGAGAATACCTTCTTTTCTATTCAGCCGAGTTTTTTAACTAATCATCATAAAGGATAAATCGGCGAAACTTTTTAAAAGTTTTACCGATTTATTCAAATTACTTACATCGAAACACAAAATAAAAATAATAACTTCCATGTTTACACCAACACCATTAGATACCATATTAACTTATTTCCAGACAGGAGATATTCCTACCCAGGAGGAATTTAAGGCATCCTGGTCTTCATTTTGGCATAAAAATGATTCTGTACCGACAAGCAAAATTGAAGGACTCGATCATCAGTTACAAAATAAAGCCGATAAAAGTGCTTTTGAAACACACCTCTCAAATCCGGATTCCCATATCAGTTATTTAGCTGCAAAAGATGCTGCAAATTTAGACAGCAATAATCTTCAGGCTTGGAAAACAGCATTAGGGGTTGGAGAACAGCCTGAAAATACAGCAACTATTGATGACGCAAATAATGCGGGAAATGTTTATACAAAACAGCAAAGCGATACAAAATATATGCTTTTGAGTGATTTTGCAGATAAAGATCAAAAAATTCTGGCAGAAAAAATCGAAGCTTTAGGTTTAACCTCGCTGATCGAAGCTGTTGAAACTGATATTTCTTTATTTGCAGATCATTCTGCATCTTACGAATTTCAGGAGAACGATTTTATTGCAATTCCGGATTCAGCCGGAAACTTTTCACTTTACCTTTTTAAAGGCGGTGTAAAAAACAATAAATATAATTATCTGCCTACAGGAATCTCGAATGTCACCATCGGAATGGTGGAAGGACTTCAGGGTGAACTAAATAAAAAAATAGACAAACCTCTTACGGATGGGAAATTTTATATAAAGAGAGCATCAGGAGTTACAACAACAGAAAACTTAGCAGATGAAACACTTGCTTCTGTTGTGAGCAGGGATGCATACTCCCCGAAACCTATTACTTTTCTGGATGGTTCCGAACGTACTTATGCCAATATTGGAGTGAATCCAGCAACTTATTCCTTTTTCTGGGGCAATATTAATGCTAATCATACTGGATTTTACAATCATACATTCGGATACAATTGTCTATCAAAAGTAACCACAGGAAATAACAATATTGCTTTTGGTGCCGCAGCGGGGCAAGAGCTTACAACCGGCTCGTTTAATACTTTTGTGGGAGTTGTTGCCGGTCAGAATGCAGTGTCCGGAAACTATAATGTAATGATAGGAGAAGAAACCGGATTTAAAGTAACTTCAGGATTTAAGAATACTTTAGTAGGAACGGCATCCGGATATAATGTGACTACCGGAAATCTTAATACACTTATCGGATACAAAGCATCTAATACCACTACTTTAGGAGATCGTAATATTATTATTGGGGCATCATCAGGACAGGGAGTTACAGGACAGAATAATATTCTGATCGGAGTTGGGGCAGGTCATAATGACGGAGCTTTATCCAATAAGCTTATTATCCACTCCAATAATACCATGACAGGATACAACAACACTTCAGAAGGTGTGTTTGGAAGCTTTCAGCAGGGAACCCTCGGTATGGCTTTAATTACAGGAGATTTTCTCCAGAGATGGGTGAAGTTCAATGGTACGTTTTCTATTAATCCGTCCTATATTCCTGCAGGAGATGCATCTTATAAGAAAATATTCGTTGGGAACTCTTCCGGGCAGTTTGGATGGATCGATAAGGTGGATTCTATTCCGTTATCGGGAACTTTACCGGGAAAACCTGTAACAGGAGAAATTGAATTCTCAACTGATGGAGGAGGAGCTATTAAAAGTGGAGTTGCCAATATTTCAGTTTCAGACGGATTTACTACCATTTTTTCAGGCGATCTGATGGGCGACAGAACTCAGATATTATCAAGTCCAATGCAGATTTCATTATCTCAGGGATCAGATAAATATATCAATCTTACCCAATGGCTGGACAGAATAGATGTGGGGGCTCCAAGTGAAGGTCCCGGTATCGTCGGTCAGAACTATTATGGGGATCATTATACAGAAAATTCTTTTGTACAGAAAAAGTGGGTCGACGAAAAATTAAAAAATATTACGGGTAGTGGTTATAAAATCTACAGGGCATTATTAAACAATAACAGAGGAACTTTTGATCCGAACTTCATAGTACTCGAAAACACAATAGGAGACATAGATTGGGCTCGTGTAGACTCTGGTAAATTTATAGGAAAAATGCCCGGAGTCTTTACGGAAAATAAAGTCTGGATTAATGCAAAGATAAATGCACTATATACAAAAAATCATGTGGATTGTTATTCTTTCAGAGGATCAGAAGACCATGTAAGCCTCAATGTATTTGATGTAACCGATAAATCTCCGGTGGATTTTGAAGAACAGTATGGATTTATTGAGATCTATGTTTACGATTAAGCAAACAGAAAATCTAAAATTTAAATTATGAACAAAAAAAGAATTAAAAACTGATGGAGTCAACACAACTACAACATTTATTCACCCATTTAGAAAGCGTTATTACTTGGCGTCTCAATCATCCGGAAGATGATTTCACTACTGCTCCCGAATTTAATCCATACGATTACAAAAACTTTCATTTGGGAAATTATATTCTGGAAAAAAAGCTCTCGCATGAGGAAATTATTATCCTTTTAATGGCTTTGCTGCCAAGACTGGAACCTTCCTTGCTGAAAAAGATTTATCTGGAATTTCCTGCCGGTTCATTATTCGATTTTTGTTCGGTTAATGAAAATGGCAGACTTTTTAATCCCACGATTCAGTCAGTACAGTATATTTTAGGTGGAGAAAATATTCAGCAGAGACTGAAGGCATTAGATAATTTTAGTCAGAATTCAACACTTGTAAGAGAGGAACTTATTGTTTTTTCAGGACAGGAAAGCACGTCCATAAACAGCCAGCTAAACATTCATCAGGATGCTTTTGAGGCTTTAATGTTCGGAGCAGAACTGCTTCCTAAAATGAGTAACGATTTCCCGGCAGAACAGCTTCATACAAGCAGAACATGGGAAGATTTAATCCTTCCTCAGGATACTTTGGATGAGCTTCAGGGGATTGAAGCTTGGTATAGCAGCAGCAGGATTCTTATGGAAGACTGGGGAATGCAGAAAAAGCTTAAACCAGGTTTCAGGGTACTGTTTTACGGAGATCCCGGAACCGGAAAAACACTTGCAGCAAGTCTTCTGGGAAAATACACCGGACGTCCCGTGTTCAGAGTGGATGTATCCATGCTGGTTTCAAAATATATCGGGGAAACAGAGAAACATCTGGCTAAATTATTCGATAAGGCGGAAAACAAAAACTGGATCCTGTTTTTTGATGAGGCAGATGCTATTTTCGGGAAAAGAACCAGTGTTCGTGATGCGCATGACAAATATGCCAATCAGGAAGTTTCTTATCTGTTACAGAGAATAGAAACTTTTTCGGGACTTATCATTCTGGCATCCAACTTCAAAAACAATATGGATAAAGCCTTTACGAGACGTTTCCATAGCTGTATAAAATTCAATAATCCCGGATATGAAGAACGTCTGCGCATCTGGCAGCACAATCTGCCGCAGCAATTAGATCTTGGAGACATTAATCTAGAGCAGATTTCCAGAAGATATGAACTTACAGGATCCAATATCATGAACATCATTCAGGATGTTTGCTTAAAAGTAATTTCATCGGAAGAGCCCGGTTACAGAGTAAATTCAGAAATGCTGCTTGAAAGTATCAGGAAAGAATATTTAAAAGAGGATAAAATATTCTCTTAAAAATTTGAACTTTAAATATCAAAATCATGAATGCAAAAATTTTACTGTTGATTGCCTTAATCAGCATTGCTTTTGGGTGTAGAACTAAAAATAAAGTGATCACTAATTACGAAGAAAAAAAGCAGGAATCGGAAAAAGTAAAAATAGATTCCCTGAGTTCACAAAGTCAGCAGTCAGCACAGAATAGTTCTTCAGAAACGCTTTCAAACAACCGAAAGGACGAACAGTCCGGAGAAATATTAATCAAAGGTAAATCTGATCCGTCCAGTCCTTTTGTTTACCATAATATTGTCGGCAAAGATACCATTCAGAGTATTTCGATCGTGGGAAACGCAGAATATTTAATCAATAATCATTATGTGAAATCCGACAGTAAAAAATTGGAGGTAATGAAGAAAGAATCTGTACAGCTTATTCAGAATACAGATCAGAAAACTTTCTCCAAAGAAGTAAACAAAGAGTCTGAACTTAAAACTTCTGAAGAAACAAAAAAGATTAAAGTGAATGGACTTCAGGCGGGAGCGTGGATTGTGATCGCAATTGCTACAGGAATTTTAATACTGGCATTTTTCACCTACAAATATTTTAAAAAATGAAAACATCATCAAAAGGAATACAGCTCATTTTATCATTCGAAGGTTTCAGTGCAAAACCTTATCTGGATTCTGCCGGAATTCCGACAATCGGTTACGGAAACACCTATTATCCGGGAGGTAAAAAAGTGACGATGAAAGATTTACCGATAACAAAGGAAAAAGGAGCCGAACTGTTTGCATCGGTTTTACCAACTTATGAGAAAATTGTTCTCGGAAAAATAAAAATTCAGCTTACGCAAAACCAGTTTGATGCGCTTGTTTCGCACACCTACAATACAGGAGGTTCCGATACATTGTTTTCGTTAATCAATAAAAAAGCAGACGCAGAATCCATCAGAAACTGGTTTACCACAAAATATACTACAGCGGGCGGAAAAGTTCTTGCCGGTTTAGTGAGAAGAAGAAACGCGGAAGCGGATTTGTTTTTTGTAAAGTAAGGGTTAGACAATAATGATAAAGATTTTTAGTCTTAATCTTAAATAGCCAGGCTGTCTTTTCAGGCAGCCTTTTCTTTTTTAACTTTTATCAATAAATAATATAAATATTTTAGCAAAATCGATAAAATTTAATCAATGATTCATCATATTTGTATTATGTTTTCAAGTAATATTTTTAAAAAATTTCAAATTTTAATCTCATTAATTTCCCAAGCATATAATTTCTAGCATAGCATTTGTATAGTACAATTTATCTGATCATTTAGAAAGGAATTGTAAAATTTTATTTATAGAGTTGAAGAAATTTGTCAGTTGAGGTGATGTTCTGTTCCTATTATTTTTAAGTTTCTGATGACGGATGATGTGAAGAATATTTTTATTCAATACAATAGATCAACCACCAATGACAAAATTGAATACTAAAATCTGCTCAGATGTTGCCTTGTGTACTTTGATAAGGAAAAACAGGCAACAGGGATTTGAAAAGCTCTATAGAACTTACGGATGCATTCTGTATGGTCTCGCTCTACAATCTGTTTCTTCAAAAGATCTTGCAGAAGAAATCGTACAGCAGACTTTCGTTAATGTTTTAAAAAAAATAGATCATTTTTCAGATCAAAAATATTCTTTTCAGGTTTGGATGATCCAGAATCTTATCATAACCATCAAAGAGTTTCTTTCCGAAAAACACATCGATTATAACTTTACCCTACAGAATTTTCCGGAATTTAAGTTTGAACTGAAACAGCAGATTCCAACGTATCCTTCGCAGACTGAAATCAACAGTTTCTGATCGTTTATTATTTAACCACATTTATAAAAGCCTTTTTGCTGACTTATCATTGTGGTATCTGTTTTTTTAATATCTTGAAATACTTTAAAATTTTGGCAGACAAATTGTTACAGCTTAGAAGTCAGAAATGTTTGTCCGTAATTTATCGTAACTGAAAAACCTTGAGTTCTTTTGATAAGTAAAACGCCTTTGTGAACTTAAAAACATTTAGTAGTAACAAAAACTCTGCGGAATTTGCTTGGTAAGAGCAGTATAATTAACAACGGATAATTAAATCAAATACAAATTACACCACTAAACATATTAATATTATGAAAAATTCAATTTTAGGTATTCTTGCCATCGCTGCAATGGTAGCCTGTAAAAAAAATGAAACTACGAATGTTAACAGTTCCGCAGACAGCACAGCAATGACGGCTCCTGCAGATTCCGGAATGATGAGCAACGATTCTGCTACTGCTGCAGCACCATCCGATGCAACCACAAAAACATCTCTGAACGATCAGGATAAAATGTTTGCCGATGCCGCAGCAAAAGGAGGAATGATGGAAGTAATGGCAGGAAAGCTTGCTGCAATGAATGCTGAAAGCGCTGCTGTAAAATCATTGGGAGAAATGATGGTAAAAGACCACAGTAAAGCCAATGACGAGCTAAAAAAATGGGCAATGACGGTAGGATATACTTTACCGACAGCCATGGATGCAGACCAACAGAAAATGTATGACGATCTGAAAGCCAAAAAAGGAAAAGATTTCGATAAAGCTTACACCGATCTTATGGTAAGCGATCATAAAGAAGACATTGCGGTGTTTAAAAAAGAAGCTTCAGCCGGCTCGGAAGCATCACTGAAATCTTTTGCAAGCAATACGCTTCCTACTTTAGAACATCATTTAATGGAAGCTGAAAAAGCAAAATCAGCCGTTAAGTAAATAATTTCTGATACAAAAATTCATAAAGACTATTCTCAGAATCCCTATTGATTAATTTCTGAGAATAGTTTTTTATTTTAAACTTATAAACTCATTGTAGTTGTCCGCAATTTGTCATTATTAAAAAATCTTTGGGTTCTTTGCTGAATCAAAAGCGGTTGCGAAATTAAAAAACAGTTCCTAGTCAAGAACTCTTTTAAACTTTTCGTTAAAATTAAGCATCATGATTAATAACGGATAAACAAAATTTTTATCAATGAAAAATACTTGCAGTATGATCCTACTCATAATCATAGGCAGGATTCAATGGTAAATTTGTAGCAAACCACCAAACAATAAATAAAGATGAAGCCGAAACAGATTCCGGGAGTTCCGATACAGAAAAAAGGCGGATTCCACGATACAGAAAGTACAAAACAGTTTGAAATTGTAAAAATAGATTCAAAATTTGCAATTCTGAAAGAACGCTTTTTTGCCATCAACAGATGGAAAGAATACTGTGGTAATGCCTCCGCAGATTTTAAACATTTTGATGCTTCCGGAGATTTTGTAGACCGCTTTCCCCAGAAAGGAGATTTTATAAGAATCGATATTCCCGGTCCCGGAATGCTTCAGGCTGAAGGATATGACTGGGTGGAAATACTACACCTCACGCATACAGATACAGAACGAAGCGAATCTTATATGATGATGTGCAGACCGTCTAAAGAGCCCAACAAGCCGAAAGGTTATATTGAACATTTTTATACCGTTTCGGCAACTTCCAATATGGTGATTTCCAAAGAAGGAAATTTCTTAAAATCAGGAATATACGGAAGAAATGAAAGTCCGAATTTTAAAGTGCCTTTCTTGGATAAAATAAGAAATTTTTTAATAGCCTTTGGCGGAATTTTCGGCTTTGGCAAAATGCAGTGGAAGATTCTTGCTGATGGATTACTGGATTTCGAATAACATTATTTATACCTTTGTTTTTTTCAAACCATTTATTTTTCTATTTAACTCCTCAGATTTTTGAGGAGTTTTTGGATATATAAAATTGCTGACACATCTTTTCGAATATTAAACCTTGATTTTGTTTTTCTTTTTGAACGGAGAGACAAACAATAACCGAAAATTCCATCTACAAAAAAGCGCTCTGAAACTTCAGAACGCCTTTCATAAGTTTAGTGTTTTCAATTGTTGTTTCTAGAAAATCTCAGAAGCAAACATTTTCTTGTTGAGGTGTGCAATATGAGCTTTCAGAAAAGCATGAAGTTTGGTATTTTCTACAATGGAATCGGAAAATGTAGGGACAATCATAGATTTATTGGAAACAATATTCCGCATTATTTCATATTCTTCACCAAAAAAGATATCCAATCCGAATTCTTTTTTTACACAGGAATGCAGATAATCATCAATATACTTTTTAGAATCAACAGAAACTGCTTTTTCCGCATCAGAATTATTTTTCATACCCAGATCTAATAATTTTTAAAGGTAATTAAAAATATTTAAGTGTATAAATATTTATTACTTTAAATTAAATAGTATATTTGTATACTAATTTTTACAAAATGGAATATTCTTTGATTAAAGACATAATAGGATTATTAGAAGAATTTGAAGCAGAAAATTCCGGAAATTTATATTCTAAAGATCTTCATGGATTTAAATCCTGGATATTTAATAAAGAGTCTTCTGAAAATAAGGATAAGCAGACTGAACCCTATTGGGAAGGAAAAGAAAACGGGAGAACTCCTGAAAGTGCTATTAATACACTTTTGGTTCATCTCAACAGATATGCAAAAACTTATTCTAAATCTGCAATAGCCGATTCCGAATTTTCTACGCAGGAAGAATTTATATACCTGATTAATTTAAGAGCTTACGGAAGAATGACCAAAACAGAGCTTATTAAAAAAAATATTCAGGAAAAACCTGCGGGAATGCTTATTATTACCAGATTATTAAAACAGAGTTGGATCGAACAGACCGAATCTGATGACGATAAACGGAGTAAGTACATCAGCATTTCAGAAAAAGGAATAATTGCCCTGGAAAAGCAGATGGAAAAGATCCGCAATGCCACAAATATTGTTGCAGGAAACCTAAATCATACAGAAAAAATGGAACTTATACGTATTCTGAACAAGCTTGATCGTTTTCACCACCCGATATTTTCCAGAAATATCGACAGCAAAGATCTGATTAATACGGTGTTTAAGGAATACACTTTTAAAAACTAAAACTATGAGCAAAAAAGTAGCAATTATCGGTTCAGGATTTTCCGGCTTGTCGGCAGCTTCCTATTTATCTAAAGATGGATACGAAGTACATGTTTATGAGAAAAACGGTGATGTGGGAGGAAGAGCCAGACAGTTTACCACAGATAATGGTTACGTTTTCGATATGGGACCAAGCTGGTATTGGATGCCCGACATTATAGAAGCTTTTTTTAATGACTTCGGAAGGAAATCTTCGGATTTCTACGATCTTATTCCTTTAAATCCTCAGTTTGAAATGGTTTTTTCAGACGGAGTAATGGGAATTCCTGAAAATTATGAAGAAATGAAAAGCCTTTTCGAAAGTATTGAAAAAGGGGCAGGAGAGAAGCTTGATGAATTCATGAACGACGCACAGTATAAATATGAAGTCGGCATGAAAGATTTCGTAAACAAACCCTGCCATTCATGGTTTGAATTTGTTTCTCCAAAAATTGCAAAAAGCGCTTTAAAATTAGATTTATTGACCAATTTTCAGCGTTTTGTAAGAAAATATTTCAAAAATCCTAAGCTTATTATGCTGATGGAATTTCCTGTAATATTCTTGGGAGCAGCACCAAAAGATATTCCCGCTTTGTATAGTCTGATGAATTACGGCGGTTATAAGCTGGGAACATGGTATCCGATGGGCGGATTTGCGAAAGTTACTCAGGCAATGATGCAGATTGCTACCGAAAACGGAGTGCACTTCCATTTCAACTCCAATGTAGAAAGAATTATTCTTGAAAATGACAAAGCCGTCGGTCTGAAAATAAATGGTGAGGAATTAAGATTCGACACAGTCATAGCTTCATCAGATTATCAGCATACCGAAACCTTACTTCCTGAATCTCACAGAAATTACGATGAAAAATACTGGGAAAAAAGAGTTTTTGCTCCTTCATGTCTTATTTATTATTTAGGTTTTAACGAAAAAATTCCTAATCTTACGCACCACACTTTATTTTTTGAAAATGATCTTGAACTTCATACGAACGAAATTTATGAAGATAAAAAATGGCCAACCAAACCATTGTTCTACGCTTGCTGCCCTTCTAAAACCGATAAAGATACCGCACCGGAAAACGGAGAAAACGTATTTCTTCTGATGCCTGTAGCACCGGGAATTGAAGATTCTGAAGAAATGAGAGAAAAATATTTCCTTGAAATGATCTCAAGACTGGAAAAGCATACCGGAACTTCGGATCTTATTGCTAAATTAGAGTACAAAAGAAGCTATTGCGTAGAAGATTTCAAGAAAGATTATAATGCATACAAAGGCAATGCGTATGGTCTTGCCAACACCTTATCACAAACTGCAGTTTTAAAACCATCTGTAAAAAACAGAAAAGTAAAAAATCTTCTTTACACAGGTCAGCTAACGGTTCCGGGACCCGGTGTTCCTCCGTCCATTATATCAGGTAAAATAGTCGCCAGAGAAGCAATTAAATTGAATTAACTATGAAAAAACTTTTTGATGACCTGTCTTACAAAATAAGCAGGGAAACGACCAGACAGTACAGCACCAGCTTTTCTTTAGGAATTATGGCGCTTTCTCCGAAAATCCGAAATCCGATCTATGCCATCTATGGTTATGTGCGTTTAGCCGATGAAATCGTAGACAGTTTTCATGATCACGATAAGCAGAAGCTTCTTTCAAAATATAAAGAAGAAACATTCTGTGCTTTGGAAGATAAAATTTCCCTGAATCCGGTGCTTCATTCTTTTCAGGAAACCGTTCATCAATATAAAATCGATCATGCGTTGATTCATCAGTTTCTGAAAAGTATGGAAATGGATCTTCAGAAAATTGATTATAATTCAGATTTGTACAAAGAATATATTCTGGGTTCTGCGGAAGTCGTAGGATTAATGTGTCTTCATATTTTTACAGAAGGAAATATTGATGAATTTGAAAGGCTGAAACCATATGCCATGACATTAGGATCGGCTTTTCAGAAAGTGAATTTCCTTCGCGACATGAAAGATGATTATCAGATTTTAGGCCGTTCTTACTTCCCGAATGTTGATATTTCATACTTTGATAATGCCGTAAAAGCCCAGATTGAAAAAGAAATTGAAGAAGAGTTCAAAATTGCGCTGGAAGGAATCAGAAAGCTTCCTCCATCCTCAAGATTCGGCGTTTATCTGGCGTATAGATATTATATTTCGCTTTTCAGAAAGATTAAAAAAACATCCGCTACCAAAATTATCAACCAGAGAATAAGAATATCCAACGGAAGAAAACTTTCTCTGATGATGAGCAGCTATGTACAATATAAAACATCTTTTTTGTAGATACATTTACTTTATACCCTTAATAATGAGACATAGATTATACAGAGAGCAGCAGTTGAATTGTGATATCGAAACCGCATGGAAATTTTTTTCTTCGGCAAACAATCTTTCCAAAATTACTCCTAAAGAGATGAACTTTGTTGTCCGCACCAAAATGGAAAACGACGAAATCTACGAAGGAATGAACATCGATTATTACGTTTCTCCTTTGTTCGGAATAAAAATGAAGTGGAGAACGAAAATTATTCAGGTAGATTATCAGAAGAGTTTTACAGATTTTCAGGAACAGGGACCTTATAAGCTGTGGCATCATCATCATGAGTTTATTCCCAATGAAAATGGTATTTTTATGAAAGATACGGTGGATTACGAATTGCCTTTGGGGTTTTTGGGAGAAATTGCGCACCGCATTCTGGTAAAGAAGAAAGTGGAAGATATTTTTACGTACCGATACCGAATTTTGGAAGATATGTTTAACAAAAATACCGCGAAATAATGAATTTTCTGATTGTAGCAGCCACTTTCTTCATTATGGAAGGAATGACGTGGATCATTCATAAATATGTAATGCATGGTTTTTTGTGGTCACTTCACAAAGATCATCATGATCACAGCAACGACGGACCATTGGAAAAAAACGATTATTTCTTCGTTATTTTCGCTGTTCCTACGATTATTCTGATGTATTACGGAACCATGCAGAATTTTAATCACTGGTTTTACATCGGAGTCGGAATTGCCCTGTACGGAATGGCTTACTTTTTCGTTCATGATATTTTCATTCATCAGCGTTTTAAAATTCTGCGAAATACCCAGAATCCATATCTTTTGGCGATCAGAAGAGCGCATAAGCAGCATCATAAACACACAGGAAAAGAAAGAGGGGAGTGTTTCGGATTTCTTTGGGTTCCGGTAAAGTACTTCAAAATGTATTTTAAAAAACAAACTACCTGAAAATGCTTCAATATACATATCTGTTAATCAATTTTTTTACGGTTATCGTCTGTTTTATTTTTTCCTTCCATCATAAGATAAAATTCAACAGGCATTTTAAGGCATTTATCCTTGCTTCCTCTATTGTAGCCCTGTTTTTTATCGTTTGGGACATCTGGTTTACCAAAATAGGAGTGTGGTGGTTTAATGATAAATATCTTCTGGGGCTTAGAATTGTAAATCTGCCGATTGAAGAAATCTTATTCTTCATCTGCATTCCGTTTTCGTGTATTTTTACCTATTTCTGTCTGGATAAATTCTTCAGGCTCGACTGGAAACCGGAAATGGAGAAAATATTTGTTATTTTTTCCATCCTTACTTTGATTATTCTTGCATTATACTGCAACAACAGAATTTATCCTTTTATGACGTTTTTAACAACGGCAATCAGTCTTTTTATACTGTATTTCATATTAAACGCAAGATGGATCGGCAAAGCTTCTTTTATTTATCTGATTCTGATGCCCGGTTTTTTAGGGGTAAACGGAATTCTTACCGGAACAGGACTCGATTCTCCGATTGTAAATTATAATCCGGAACATTTTCTGGGAATCAGAATTTTAACCATCCCGATTGAAGATACAGTTTACGGTTATGAAATGATTCTATGGAATATTTTTCTGTTTCTGAAGTTTAAAAAGAAAGAACAGCCGATAGAAGAAACGGCATAATTCTATCAATATTAAAATAATTTTCCCATAAATCTATTTTTTCTGGTCACAGTCCTTCGGAATCTGTGGCTTTTTTATGTCAAACTTTTTCTAGATTAATTTAGAAAAATAGTTATGTAACAAAAGTAG
This sequence comes from Chryseobacterium sp. HMWF035, assembly GCF_003094695.1. Classification (NCBI taxonomy): domain Bacteria; kingdom Pseudomonadati; phylum Bacteroidota; class Flavobacteriia; order Flavobacteriales; family Weeksellaceae; genus Chryseobacterium; species Chryseobacterium sp. HMWF035. Next base: position 14,824 of record NZ_QEHP01000045.1, read on the forward strand.
CAGTAAAGCCATTTTAAATCCTGAAATTTGTTCAGAAAAAATATTTTAAAAATGCAACTTCTATCAAAATTATTCCTTAAAAAAGATAATTCTGCACCGGAAAATGCATTGAACAACAATTCTTTTCTGAAATTACTTTGAACAGGTTTAAAATAAAAAATCAAAAAAAATGTTTCAAAATCTATTTAAAAACTGGAACTTTGTAAGACTTCTGCGGTTGGCAATGAGGATATTTATCACCGTTGAAGCGGTAAAATCAGGAATGTAGTTTCTGGTAATCACAGGATTGGTTTTGCAGCCATGCCATTGCTGAATATCGGATGCTGTTCGGTTTCCGTAAAAAATACGGAACAAATCCATGATGAGGTAGATTATGAAGAATTTAAATCTTCTTAAACGAATATGATTTATGTGATCATAGTAAATGTTTAAGCAGCTTTCAAATAAAACCATTAATAAACAAAATAGAATATGAACAAATTTCAGGAAATCATCAGTCAGGACAAACCCGTTCTGGTAGACTTTTTTGCAGAATGGTGCGGTCCGTGCAAAATGCAGGCTCCCATTCTTCAGGATCTTAAAAAAGCAATCGGAGATTCGGCAAATATCATCAAAATAGATGTCGATAAAAATCAGGCAGTTGCCGCACAATTCGGAATCAGAAGCGTTCCTACTTTAATGATCTTTAAAAACGGAGAAGTGAAGTGGAAACAGTCCGGAGTCTTTCAGGCAGATGAATTGGAAAAATTAATAAAACAAAACATCTAAAATGTACACAAACATCATCGTTGCATTCTTCTTAGTAGTCATTACAGGATGCGGAAAAGCACAAAGTATAACAGATAACGTACTTCCCGCAACAGAATTTTCCCAGAAACTCGATAAAACCAAAGACGCACAGTTGGTGGACGTAAGAACCTCCGGAGAATTTAAAAACGGACATCTGAAAAACGCAATGAATATCGACTGGAACGGAGGAGATTTCACAGAAAAAGCCGCCGCTTTAGATAAAAATAAGCCCGTCTTCGTCTACTGTATGAGTGGACCGAGAAGTACCGCTGCAGCCGCAAAACTCAGGGAATTAGGCTATAAAAACGTCTACGAAATGCAGGGCGGAATGATGAAATGGCGTAACGCCAGTCTTCCGGAGATCAAAACTTCAACAGCCAAAGGAATCACTCTTGCACAATACAATGATTTGTTGAAAAGCAAAACGCCCGTTTTGGTAGACTTCTATGCAGAATGGTGCGCTCCGTGCAAAAAAATGGAACCCTTCCTTCAAAAAATGGCTGCCGAAATGCCGGATAAAGTAAAGATCGTAAGAATCAATGTCGATGAAAACACAGAACTCTGTAAAGAACTCAATGTTTCTGCGCTTCCGGTTCTTAAACTCTATAAAAACGATAAAATCGTTTGGGATAATCTGGGATTGGTCACCGAAGATGAGGTAAGAAAACAGATTACCCAATAAATCATGGATAAATTTCTTCTGTGGATCAGAAAAAACTGGAGTACAGTAATTATGATTGCTGTACTCATTCTTTTGTGGGTAAATCCCGATGCAAAAGCCTGGGTCATGAGACAGATGATTTCCACAGGATTATTCAATTCAAAAATAGAAGAAAAAACAAAAGAATCTTCACTTGTACCGCCAAATTTCAGCGTAAGAAATGAAGACGGAGAAATAATTGATACGTCTCAGCTCAGAGGAAAAGTAGTCTTCATTAATTTCTGGGCTTCGTGGTGTCCTCCATGCCGCGCAGAATTTCCCTCCGTTCAGAAATTTTATGATGCTTATAAAGCAAACCAAAATCTCGTATTTCTTACGGTAAATCTTGATGACGAAATAATCTTAGGAAAAAATTACCTTCAGAAAGAAAAATTCACCATCCCTTTTCTGGTTCCAAGCAGCAGTATTCCCAAAGAATTATACAGCGGTTCTATTCCGACAACCATTGTTCTGGATAAAACAGGAAAAATAAGAATGCATCATTCCGGAATGGCAGATTACAGCAAAGACTCATTCTATCAGGAAATTGAAAAGCTTTTGAAAGAATGATTTAAATAAAAAAAATCTTAGCGATCCTTCGTTAACAATCAATGTCATTAATAACGGATAATCAATAAATCTTTTGTGCCTAAGCAAAAAAATTCAGGCAGACTATAATTTAAAACCATTCTTAACGAAACATTTTATAATTTTGCAGAAGTGAAAAAACTGATCTCGATACTATTGCTTAGTTTATACTTGGTTTCTACAACCGAGCTCTATCAGTTTTTGAAAGTTCCGGTTCTTATTGAACATTATCTGGAACACAAACAGGAGAATCCGAAACTCACCATTGGTTCATTCTTCAAAATACATTATGATAATCCGGTAAAAGATTCAGATTATACCAAAGATCAGCAGTTGCCGTTTGTTTCACACGCAGCGCATCTTATCATAGTATGTACACCTGCAACACCTTTTACGTTTCAGTTGTCCGACAAAGAATCCAACCCGATTATTAAATCCAAACAGACTTTTTACAAAAGCATCTTTTACAATAAAGATATTCTCAATTCCATTTGGCAGCCGCCGAAATCTTGTTGATTTTTTTCTGAATTATTCTCAAAAACTGTTTTGAGAACGTTTTGATATTAAGTTAATCAACGATAGGTTTATTAATTTTTTATCAGACGGTCAAACTTATTTATTCATAAGCATTTGCTAGAATAGTAAATTCAAATAGAGGTATTTATCTATAACCTAGTTATCTATCATCTATTATCAATTATCTATCATCTGCTAATAAGCTCAACAAAACATTATGCTTACAAAAATCATTGAGTTTTCTGTAAAGAATAAACTCATCATTGCGCTGTTGATTTTGGGATTGATAGGCATTGGTTCCTATCAGGTCACCAAACTTCCGATAGACGCCGTTCCCGATATCACCAACAATCAGGTTCAGGTCATCACTATTGCCCCCTCATTTGGAGCAACAGACATCGAAAGACTCGTGACATTTCCCATAGAACAGGCAAACAATAACATTTCAGGATTAAAAGAGATCCGCAGTTTTTCACGGTTCGGTTTATCACTCGTTACCATCGTTTTCGAGGATGACGTCGATGTGTACTGGGCAAGACAGCAGGTTGCAGAACGGCTGCAGCAGGTTCAGACCCAGATTCCACAGGGAATCGGAACCCCCGAATTAGGTCCTATTTCCACAGGTTTAGGCGAAATTTTCCAGTACGTGATCCGCCCCGAAAAAGGCTACGAGAAAAAATACGACATTACAGAACTCCGCACCATTCAGGACTGGATCGTTAGAAGACAGCTTCTCGGTGTAAAAGGCGTTGCCGAAGTCAGCAGTTTCGGAGGAAAACTGAAACAATATGAAATTGCTGTAAATCCTGACAGATTAAACGCTTACGGAATCACCATCAACGATGTTTTCGATGCTTTAAACACCAATAACCAGAACACAGGAGGAGCTTATATCGAAAAAGGTCCCACCGTTTTATACATCCGGAGTGAAGGTCTGATCGGAAATATTGAAGACATCAAAAATATTGCGATCGCTTCCAAAACCAATGAAATTCCGCTGTTCATAAGAGATGTTGCAGAGGTGAAAACCAGTTTTGCAACACGCTACGGCGCAATGACCTTCAATGATCAGGGTGAAGTTTCCGGAGCAGTGGTGATGATGCTGAAAGGCGAAAACAGCAATCAGGTTATTAAAAATGTAAAAGAAAAAATCGCACAGATCCAGAAAACCCTTCCGAAAGGAGTAGTGATAGAACCGTTCCTCGATCGTACCAAAATGGTAAACAACGCCATCGGAACCGTAGAGAAAAATCTTACAGAAGGTGCATTGATTGTTGTTTTTGTACTGGTTCTGTTCCTCGGAAATGTACGCGCAGGATTGCTTGTGGCTTCCGTAATTCCTCTCGCAATGCTTTTTGCCATTTGTATGATGAATCTTTTCGGAGTCAGCGGAAACCTGATGAGTCTCGGTGCATTGGATTTTGGTCTGATAATCGACGGTGCAGTCATTATTGTAGAATCTGTCCTGCATCAGTTCAGCCATAATTCAAAATTCAAAAAAATATTTTCCGTTGGAAAAGAAGAAATGGATACCATTGTTACCGATTCTGCCGGAAAAATGATGAACAGTGCTGTCTTCGGTCAGATCATCATCCTGATTGTTTATCTTCCCATTCTTACCTTACAGGGAATTGAAGGAAAAATGTTCAAGCCGATGGCTCAGACGGTGGCTTTCGCTTTATTAGGCGCATTTTTACTGTCATTAACCTACATTCCGATGATGAGCTCTTTGCTGTTGAGAAAAAGAAATTCAAAGCCAACCTTATCAGACCGGATGATGAAAAAAGTAGAGAAACTCTATCTTAAAACATTACTTAAAATTTTAAGAGTTCCGAAAATGGTATTCTCCATCGTGGCTTTACTTTTCGTATCGGCAATTTTCATTCTCAGCAGAATGGGAGGAGAATTTATTCCTTCCCTTGAAGAAGGAGATTTTGCGGTGGAAACCAGAGTTTTGCCGGGAAGTAATCTGAATACAACCATTGAAAGTACCCAAAAAGCTGCTCACATTCTGAAATCAAGATTTCCGGAAGTACAAAAAGTCGTGACAAAAATAGGAAGCGGCGAAGTTCCTACAGATCCGATGCCGATGGATGCCGCCGATTTAATGGTGATTCTGAAAGATAAAAAAGAATGGACTTCTGCATCTACATTCCCTGAACTGGCAGATAAAATGAGCAAAGAACTGCAGGATGTTCCCGGAGTAACCGTAAGTTTCCAGTTTCCGGTGCAGATGCGTTTCAATGAACTGATGACGGGAGCAAGACAGGATGTCGTGGTGAAAATTTTCGGAGATGATCTGGACGTTCTTTCCCAAAATGCCCAGAAGCTTGGTAAAATTATTGAAACCGTAGACGGAGCGCAGAATCTTTACATCGAGCCGATTGCAGGAATGCCGCAGGTAACCATAGAATACAACCGTCCTGTTATTGCACAATATCATTTATCCATTTCCGACATCAACCGGATTGTGAATGCTGCATTCGCAGGGCAGAGTACAGGTCTCGTGTTCGAGGGCGAAAAACGTTTTGATATGGTCGTTCGTCTCGATTCCAAAGTCCGTAAAAATGTGGATGATATTAAAAATCTGCTCGTTCCGACTCCGTTTGGTAACCAGATTCCGCTTTCCCAGCTTGCAAAAGTTGAAGTAAAGAACGGACCCAACCAAATACAGAGAGAAAATGCACAACGCAGAATTGTCGTTGGATTCAACATCAAAGGAAGAGACGTTCAGAGCATCGTGGAAGAACTTCAAAGCAAGGTAAACAAAGAGATAAAACTTCCGACAGGTTATTATATGACTTACGGAGGTTCTTTTGAAAACCTGAACAATGCAAAACAGCGTCTGATGATTGCCGTTCCGGTTGCTTTGGCGCTTATTTTTGTGATGTTGTTCTTAGCATTCGGCTCGGTGAAAGAAAGTCTGCTGATTTACACCGCAATTCCACTGTCAATTATTGGCGGCGTATTTCTTCTTGCTTTGAGAGGAATGCCTTTCAGCATCAGTGCAGGAGTAGGGTTCATCGCCCTTTTCGGAGTGGCGGTTCTCAACGGAATCGTTCTCATTTCAGAATTCAACAGATTATACAAAAGCGGAATCCGGAATATTGTAAGAATTGTAATTGATGGCGGAGAATCCAGACTTCGTCCGGTTCTGATGACGGCTTTCGTGGCATCTTTAGGATTTATTCCGATGGCATTAAGCAACGGAGCCGGAGCAGAAGTTCAGCGTCCGTTGGCAACTGTGGTGATCGGAGGTCTGCTCGTGGCAACCTTTCTTACCCTTTTTGTACTGCCGCTTCTTTATGTAACCATTGAAAAAGGATTTAAAATGAAATCGCCATCATTTGGAAAACGCAAACACCTATGAAGAAAACGCGATTACATATGACCTTTAAAAAACAATAAATATCTACATATGAAAAATAATCACAAAAATATAACGACAGTATTGATTTTGTTATTCAGCTTTGCAGGATTTGGATTGAAGGCGCAAACGCCAATCAATCTTCATACTGCGATCAATACCGCACTGGAAAACAACAGAAATCTTAAAAACGAAAAACTGAAATCGGAATATTCCAAAGCTTTAATAAAATCGGCTAATGATATTACGCAGACTGGTGTGACGTTCGATTACGGACAGATCAACAGTGCATACAACGATATGAAATTTGGCGTTTCCCAAAACATTGCTTTTCCGACAGTGTATAAAAAGCAGAAAAATGTATACACCGAAGAATGGAAAAAATCTCTGCTGAATGTTTCCCTGAAAGAATATGAATTAAAAAAAGCAGTCAGCCTTACCTTTTACAACATTCTGTACTGGAAAGAAAAAGAAAAACTGCTGAATGAAACCCTGAAACTGTACACCGACTTTTCAGACAAAGCGAACCTGAGACTGAAAGCAGGGGAGAGCAATATTCTGGAAAAAACAACCGCTTCAAGCCAGAAATCGGCGATAGAAATTCAGTTAAAACAATTGCAGCAGGAATTAGCAGTTTTAAAGATCCAGTTTCAATGGCTTTTGAATACAGAAACCGATTTCATTCCCGAAGATTCAAAATCTTTTGCCAATTCTTTAAATGAAAAACTGGCAGATCATCCTTTGCTGAAAATCTGGGAACAGCAGAAAAATATTTCCATAGAACAGATTGCACTGGAAAAAGCGAAAATGCTTCCCGGTCTGCAATTGGCGTATAACCTGAACAGTTTTAAAGGATTGGGGCCGGATGATAAATTGTATAATGCAACGCCTCAGTTTCATTCGGTGCAGGTGGGTGTTTCACTTCCAATATTTACAGGAGGTCAGAAAGCGAGAATTGAAGCTGCAAAAGTTGCGCAGTCTGTTGCAGAAAGTGAGTTGAAAAACACTGAATTCAATCTTCAGAATCAGCTTAAAAAAGCCAGAGAAATCTATCAGTCCAATCTGGAAATTGTTTCAAAATATGAAAGTTCCGACCTTAAAAATGCAGATGTCATTACCGAAACGGCAAAAAGACAGTTTATCGGCGGAGAAATCAATTACCTCGAATTTGTGATCCTCGTGAATCAGGCAGTACAGCTTAAAAACAATTACACCGATGCAGTCTGGAAACTTAATCAAAGCGCCATTGAACTGGAATACCTTACTTTAAATCCGTAAAAAAATGAAATCAATTTCAATATATACCTTATTAATCAGCTTTTTTGTATTCATTCAATGTAAAAAAGAAGAAGCTCCCAAACAGGAAAAAAGCCTCCCGAAAGACGAAAATGTAGTGACTTTAACCGATGCACAGTTAAGAAATGCACCGATAGAAACAACTACACTTTCGTTACAGAATATCGCTTCCACCCTGAAATTAAACGGAATGATCGATGTTCCGCCTCAAAATCTGGTTTCTGTAAGCATTCCGCTTGGCGGTTATCTGAAATCCAGCAATCTTCTTCCGGGAATGCCGGTTTCCAGAGGTCAGGTTATTGCAGTGATTGAAAATCCGCAGTTCATTCAGCTTCAGCAGGATTATCTGATGGCAAGATCCAAAGCACATTTTGCAGAACTGGATTACAACCGTCAGAAAACCCTCAACCAAAGTCAGGCAAGCAGCGACAAAGCGATGCAGCTCGCCCAATCTGAAATGAACAGCCAGAGAATTTTAATGAATTCATTGGCACAGCAGCTCAGACTCATCAATATCAATCCTGAATCATTAAAATCCGGAAGCATTACGAAAAGCGTTCCCGTGTACAGCTCAATCAATGGTTTTGTAAGCAAAGTGAATGTGAATATCGGGAAATATGTAAATCCTTCGGATGTACTTTTTGAGCTCATCAATCCCGATGACATTCACCTGAATCTTAAAGTGTACGAAAAGGATCTGGAAAACCTGAAAAAAGGACAGCGTTTTGCAGCGTACACGAATGCAGATCCAAGTAAAAAATATTATGGGGAAATCCTTCTCATCAGCAAAGATATCAGTCAGGGCGGTTTGGCGGAAGTTCACTGCCATTTTGATAAATACGATCACAGTCTCGTTCCGGGAATGTATATGAATGCCGAAATTGAAACCAACACCTCTTTTTCCAATGCGGTTCCGGAAGAAAGCATCGTGAATTTTGAAGGCAAAGACTTTGTGTTTGTTGAGGTTAAAAAACAAACGTACCGATTGACTCCGGTGACTTTAGGCGAAACGGAAAACGGTTTTATCCAGATTCTTAATTCTGATGATTTTAAGAATAAAAAGATCGTGACCAAAAATGCCTATACGCTATTGATGAAGCTTAAAAATACGGAGGAAGAAGAGTAAAATATTAAGTTTAAAGTAATTTGATATAATTAATCGTCAGTTAAATATATAGAGTCTGTTTAAACTTTTTATTTAATCGCAAAAGTAAAAAAGATGAAGTAAAATTTTGAAGTAGCTTAGAGTAAAATAGCTTTGCTCCTTTAGAAGCAGAATCTGTGTAGAAATAAGAATGAGTGTATCTCTAATACGATAAATGTTCTAAAGATAGCGTTCCTACGGAACGCCGGATATCTTGTGAATATGATTTCTACACAGATAAAACTCCATCGAGTTTTCTAACATTTTACTTTAAACAACTTTTTTATTTGAATATTCTAATCATCGCATTATGATAATCTTTTGAGCCTCTTGCGGATAATTCGGAAATTAGTTTAAACAATAAACTAAAGCTGAACAATTTATTGAACATTGTAGCGTTATAATTCAGATTAATTTAAAATCATTCTTAACAGAAGATTTTATACCTTTGATTGGGTGAAAAAGTTGATTTCCATATTGTTGCTGTCCTTATATTTGGTTTCTACAACCGAGTTATATCAGCTTTTAAAAATACCAACTTTGGTAGAACATTACTGGGAACACAAAAATATGAATCCCGATATGCCTGTAATTGCATTTCTGAGGGCTCATTATGATCATCCGGCTAAAGACGGAGATTTTGGAAAAGATCAGAAGCTCCCGTTCATCATTCATTCCACAACGTTATCTTTGGTTTTTACCATCAATCCGGGCTTTTATTTTGAAACAAAAACTGAAAATTTCAGATCCCTGAAATCACATAAAATACCTTCCAAAGACGAAGATTTCTGCTACAAAGGATTCGCAGGATCAGTCTGGGAACCGCCGAAATCATTTTCTTAATCCATTATCTGATTGCATCATAATCAGAACAAATCATTTATTCTAAAAAATCATTATAACATTTTACAGTAATGAAAACAATAGTATCAGCCATACTTATGGTTGTATTTTCCTTTGGTTTCCACGCGCAAAACAGACTGGAAAACGCAAAAAAAACCGCTGCAGAGAACAAAGAACTTATTCTGCTTAATTTTTCCGGTTCAGACTGGTGTATTCCCTGCATCAAGCTTCATAAAAACATCATTGAAACAGAAGATTTCAAAAAACTGGAATCCGATAAAGTTATCGTGTACATCAATGCAGATTTCCCTAGAAATAAGAAAAATCAGCTTTCTGCCGATCTTAAAAAAGAAAACGCTTCTCTTGCCGATGTTTACAATAAAAAAGGCTTGTTTCCGTACACCCTTTTATTAAATTCAGAAGGGAAAATTCTGAAAAGCTGGGAAGGACTGCCTTCTGAAAATGCACTGGCTTTCAGTAAAGAAATCAGAGAAATTAAGGAACATCAAAAATAATTGAAAAGTATGGTCAGAGAATTCAAAAGACCTCAGAAACTGATGGGGAACGCTTTTGAAATTACCGTTGTAAGTGATGATGAAAAACTTGCACAAGATCACATTGATGCAGCTATTGCCGAAATCCGAAGGATAGAAAAACTGCTGACAACCTTCAGCGATGACAGTCAGACTAATCTCATTAATCAGAATGCGGGAATAAAACCCATGAGAGTAGACCGTGAGATTTTTGACCTCATTGAAAGAAGCTTACGAATCAGCAGAATTACAGACGGTTACTTCGATATTTCTTACGGCGGAATCGATAAAAGTTTCTGGAATTTCGACCGTAAAATGAAAGAACTTCCCAATCCTAAAAAAATAAAAGATCATCTGAAACTCGTTAATTATCAGAATATTATTCTCGATCGCGACAGTCAGACCGTTTTCCTCAAAGAAAAAGGAATGCGCATCGGTTTTGGAGGAATCGGGAAAGGATATGCCGCAGAAATGGCAAAAAGAATTCTTCAGGAAAGAAATGTACATTCCGGAATTGTAAATGCTTCGGGCGATTTAACGACTTGGGGAAATCAGGCGGACGGAAAACCCTGGACTGTAGGAATTGCCGATCCCGACAATGCAAAACAGCCTTTTTCTTATATGAATATTACTGATATGGCGGTCGCAACTTCAGGAAATTACGAGAAATTCGTGGTCATCAATGGTAAAAAATATTCTCATACCATCAATCCGAAAACAGGAATGCCGGTTTCGGGCGTAAAAAGTGTTACCGTATTTTGTCCCAACGCAGAAATTGCCGACGCAATGGCAACTCCCGTCAGTATTATGGGAATCGATGCCGCACTCGGTATGATCAACCAGATCAATCATCTGGAGTGCATCATCATCGACGATGAGGACAGAATTTATTCATCTCAAAACATTAATTTAAAATAAAATGCTTTGTTATCAGAAAAAAATTGAATTAAATAAACACACAGTATCTGATTCACAGTAAAGCAATTAAATCAACTTTAAAAACAGATCAATACAAATGACAGACCTTATAAAAAACAGTCAGAAGCTTTTCGGATATTTATTTGGGCAGCTTTCACCGTCTTCCACTCCCGCTTTTTTGTTCGTTCCTCACAAAAAGAGCTCCGTTCAAGCCGGGCTGCGGAGATTCAACGTTTTAAATTACAGAACAGTTGCAGTTCTTTCGATATTGACAATTCCGTTTTTGAATTCTTGTACCACCGTAAAAGAATACGAAAAAAATAAACTCAACGATGCCGAAATGGTGCTCGGAAACAGAACCATTGAAAAGACCGAACTGAGCTTTCAGTCTTACAGAGAAGGTTCTTCAGGAGCCAATGCTGGAAAAGTGGGCGGTGGTTGCGGATGCAATTAAGAAAAGAGAATGGTAAAAATTTAATGTGATCTACAATGAAAAAAATAATCATAAGTGTTGTTGCTCTTTTCGGAATTTTTAATGCAAAAGCACAGGAAAACACAAATAACGAACAGCCCAAAAAGCTGACTTTTGATGAAGCTAATTTAGTTTCTAGTTACTACAAACAGGACGGAAACAATTCTGCCGTTACAGGAGGAATCGGTTCAGAAAAACTGACCGATGTTTCTAACACGATTGATGTAACGATGGTAAAATACGATAAAAAAGACCGCAAAAATAAATTCAATGTAAGTGTCGGTATCGATCATTATACTTCCGCATCTTCGGATATGATTGATCTGAAAGCCAATTCATCGGCTTCGCACGCAGACAACAGAATTTATCCTGCATTAAGCTGGAGCCGCGAGAATACAGATAAAGGAACGACTTTAATGGCGGGAGTTTCTACCTCTTTCGAATTCGATTATGCATCTTACGGTGCAAACATCGGGTTTTCGCAAAAAACAGCGAACAGAATGGGAGAGTTCACGGCGAAATTTCAGGCCTATCTCGATCAGGTAAAACTCATTGCTCCTATTGAATTGAGAACCAACGGAAGCACAGACGGCGAACACGAAAACTACGGAACCAGCGGAAGAAATACCTTTGCTTTATCTTTGGCGTACTCACAGATCATCAATCAGAATTTTCAGGTTGAATTTCTGGCAGACGGAGTTCAGCAGACCGGATATTTAAGCCTGCCTTTCCACAGGGTTTACTTTAATGATAAATCGGTTCATCAGGAAGCTTTGCCGGATAAAAGATTTAAAATTCCTTTGGGAGTAAGAGCCAATTATTTCTTGGGAGACAAGGTGATTTTGAGAGCGTATTACCGTTATTACACCGACGATTGGGGCTTGAAATCCAATACTTTCAGTCTGGAAACGCCTGTAAAGATTTCTCCGTTTGTTTCGGTAAGTCCTTTCTATCGTTACTATTCGCAGACTGCAGCTAAATATTTTGCGCCTTATCAGCAGCATACCGCTTTTGACGATTTCTACACCAGTAATTACGATCTGTCAAAATTCGACAGCCATTTTTACGGAGCAGGAATCAGAATCAGTCCGAAGAACGGTTTATTCGGCGTAGAAAGACTGAATATGCTGGAAATACGATACGGACATTACACAAAATCCATCGGAATGAAGTCTGATATTATTTCGTTAAATTTAAGGTTTAAATAAAAAATCAGTTTAATTTTGACTTGTTAACACATTTAGCAAGTCATTTTTTTTAACTTAAAAACTAAAGCATATGCATCATCAGTTGGAAAAACATTATGTAAACAGAGTAGGCTGGCTTCGTGCAGCGGTTTTGGGTGCGAATGACGGATTGTTATCAACCACAAGTATCGTTATTGGTGTTGCCGCTGCTTCACCGGACAGAAATACGATTGTCCTTGCCGCACTTGCCGGAATGATCGCCGGAGCGATGTCTATGGCTGCAGGCGAATATGTATCGGTAAGTTCGCAGGAAGATACCGAAAAAGCAGATCTCCTGCGCGAAAAACGCGAACTGGAAGAAATGCCGGAAGTTGAACTTCTGGAACTGGCTAAAATCTACGAAAAAAGAGGCGTAAGCAAAGAAACTGCTTTGAAAGTGGCTACAGAACTTACGGAACACGATGCTTTGGCAGCTCACGCTCATGACGAACTGGGAATTAATGAAATTACTCAGGCAAAACCGTTACAGGCTGCTTTAGCGTCATTCGGTTCTTTTGCTTTGGGAGCATTACTGCCGTTTTTTGTATCGCTTTTGGCTCCTTTAAAAGAAATGGTTTATTTTCAGTATGGTTTTTCCATTGTATTTCTGATGATTTTGGGCGCCATTTCAGCAAAAACAGGAGGCTCAAAAATAGGAATCGCTGTTCTCAGAATTTGTTTCTGGGGAACTGTTGCGATGGGAATCACGGCTTTGATCGGACACCTTTTCGGGGTTACGGTAGCTTAAATTTAATATAAAATCTGTTTAAATAAATTCAGAATTAACCACAAAAGTTGCAAAAGATATTCATACAGCGATTATTACAATTTTTAAAGTTCTCAAAAGAATAAAAATCAAAGATTTTTAAAAACTATTGTGATCTTTTTTATTTTTAATCACCAACTTTAAATGAAAGTTTAGTTGATCTTTTTTGACTTTTGCGGTTAAATAAAAAGTTTAAACAGACCTATAGTTAATGAATTGAAAGACTGTCTCAAAAGTTAAATTATTTGACATTTGTCATTCTGAGAACAGTGAAGAATATCTAAAAACCAGATGGTTAATATTCTTTACTGAGTTTTATTTCTTTCAGAATAACATTTTTGAGACAGCCTTTTATTTTTGGCATAATACTGAAAAATAGTTGGTAGAATCCTATCAAAAACTCATTGTTAGGCTGTTTGGAGGAAGTTTTATGAAACGTGTTTCATAAAACT
>NZ_QEHP01000046.1:0-12253 GCF_003094695.1 Chryseobacterium sp. HMWF035
AAGTAAAATTTTAAACCGCAGAAAAATTTCTGCGGTTTTTTTATTTGATTCATACTATTATAAATACATATAATTATATTTGCATATACTAAAAGATATTATGAAAAATAAATTCTTGTTATTAGGAATTGCTCTGGCTGCCCTTTCGGCTTGTAAGACGGCTTCATCGGCTTCTTCCATGCAGATTGCAGAGGTAAAGACCCAGAAAAATATTTCTATTAATAATGAGCTAAAAAATGAGGAGGAATTTGTAAAAATTATCGAACCTTATAAGCAAAAACTGGATAAAGAGATGAACCAAAAGATCTCTCATACCAATGTAGACCTTACCAAACAGGGAGATAACAGTAATTTAGGCAATCTTTTAGCAGACTATACTTTTGACGGAGCTGATGTATGGGCAAAGAAAAATTTACAGAAAAATGTAGACGCAGCCCTCATTAACATCGGAGGAATCCGTACCACGATCGGGAAAGGAGATATTTTACTGAAAAGTGTTTTTGAAGTAATGCCTTTTGAAAATGAAGTGATTATTGTGAAAATGAAAGGCAGCGATCTTCAGGGACTTTTCGATTATTATGTAGAGCATCAGGTAAACAATCCTGTTTCTCATTTGTATATAGAAACCAATAACGGACAGCTAACCAAAACTTTAATCAACGGAAAGACAGTAAATCCGGAACAGGATTACTATATTGCCACTTCAGATTATCTGGCTTTGGGAGGTGACAATATGAAATTTTTCTCGAAAGGGGAAATGATCCCGACAGGAATTAAATTAAGAGATCTTTTCATCGATTATTTTAAGAAAACTCCTGAAGTGGTTCCCAATACAGATGTTCGTCTAAATTTTATCGGTAAAAAGTAATGGATAGAAAAAGTTTTTTAAAAGCAATAGGTGGCGGAACTTTAGCAATGGCTTTAGCTCCCAATATGATGATGGCGGAAGAATTAAACATTCTTGATTTAAAGTCCGCAACCAAGCTTACTATTCTTCACACCAACGATCAGCACAGCAGAATAGAGCCTTTTGACGCAAGCTATACAAAAAATCCCAATCAGGGAGGTTTTGCAAGAAGGGCAAGTTTAATACAACAGATCAGAAATCAGGAAAGCAATGTTTTGCTTCTGGATTCCGGAGATATTTTTCAGGGAACTCCTTATTTCAACTTTTTCGGCGGTGAATTGGAGTTTAAATTAATGTCCATGATGAAATATGATGCTTCCACCATGGGAAATCATGATTTTGATAATGGTCTGAACGGATTTTTGAAAGTTTTACCCAATGCAAAATTCCCTTTTATCTGTTCAAATTACGATTTTAAAAATACCGTTCTGGACGGAAAAACTTCTCCATACAAAATATTCAATAAAAACGGAATCAAGGTAGGAATTTTCGGAGTGGGCATTCAACTGGACGGGCTCGTTGGCAAAAAACAGTATGGAGAAACGGTTTACTCCGATCCTGTAGATGTTGCCCAACATTATTCAAACTTCCTGAAAAACGAACAAAAATGTGATCTTGTGATCTGCCTTTCACACATCGGCTACGATTATAAAGACGAACCTAATAAAATAAGTGATAAAATTTTAGCTGCCAAAACAGAAAATATTGATATTATTCTGGGCGGTCATACCCACACTTTCTTACCGGAACCACAGACTTTTACCAACAGAGCAGGCAAAAGTGTTCTGGTAAATCAGGTCGGATGGGCAGGTCTTCTGTTGGGTAGAATAGATTTCTTTTTTGATACTAATAAAAATGTAAAACATATTTCCTGGAACAATCAGGTAATAGACAGCAGCATAATAGCATAAGCATGAAAAAACTCTCTTTAATCTCTCTTGGTATTTTAGCATCCCTGCAAGTTGCACATGCACAGACTATTTCTTCAAAAAAATGGGCAGACTTATTCTCCTACAATAATGTTCTTGCCATGAAAGAAGATAACGGAAAAATAGTTGCAGCAGCAGAAAGCGGGGTTTTCTACTATACCATTTCTACCGGTGAAATTACCAAACTGTCTAAAGCAAACGGTTTGCATGAGGTTAAAGTTTCAGCTTTTGATTACAATCCGCAGAACAAAATCGGTTTGGTAGGTTATCAAAACGGTTCACTGGACGTCATAACTCCGGATGGAATTACTTATGTTGTTGATATTCCTATTGCGACCGGATATAACGGAAGCAAAAAAATCAACCATATCTCAATTACCGGAGATCTTGCTGTTATTTCTGTAGGTTACGGTGTTTCAATATTCGATCTAAAGAAGAAAGAATTTAAAGATTCTGCATTCTTTTTATCAGGAGGAGTTTATCAGGCAAGTAATGAAGCCACTATTTTTGGAAATAAAGTGTTTTCTGTAACCAACACCGGTCTTAGAAGCCATGAGATGAATACTACTTTCCCTGTTTTTTCGACCTGGACTACAGAATTGGCAGGTACATTCAAGCATATCGATTCCGAAGGGGTGCTGAGCTTTTCTTCAGCTAATACAGCCTATGTATATAATGGAGGAGCTTTCACTCCGCTTTCACAATCATTTACCAATGTTCATGATGTCGTAGTAACTAATAACAGTATTGTAGTTACGGATCTCAGCAGAGTGTATACATTCGGAACCAACGGAAACTTTAACGCAAACGTAACTTTTGGTGAGGAATGTAACACTGCAACCACTGTAGGAAGCAGTGTTTATGGCGGAACAATTTTTTCAGGAATTAAAAACGAGGGGGGAAATACCTTCAAACCGGACGGTCCTTATCAGAATTATGCTTATAAAATCAGTCTTTACGGAGAAAATCAGATTTTGGTTTCTACCGGAGGAAGAGAAAGCAGATTCAATACCCCTATTTTCAATATAAAAAATCCCGGATTTTATTATTTTGACGGGATGAGCTGGATCTATCCTTCCTATTTTAAAGGAAATTCAACCGTATTCAATGTTTTGGATGTTGTTGCAGATCCTGTAAATCCAACTGATGTATTTTTTGCAAACTACATGACGGATGGATCACGCGGAATTTATAAAATGAAATACAATGCAGGAAACAAGGATTTTACTTTCGTCAAAAGGTATGATTTAGGAACTACTAATATCTTCACAAGACGTCCTGTCGGTTTAACCTTTGATGACTCAAACAATCTTTTTGCTTCTATAGCTTTCTCCGGTGATGGTGCTGCACTTGGGCCTTATACAGCAATCGGTGCATATGACAGGACAGGAGATGACTTTGTTATAAAAAATACCACTTCTCAATTTGGAGCGGCACAAAAAGCTTTATATAGTGAAGGACTTCTTTTTATTCCTACGCCTCGAACTAATACTTTTATAGCCTACGATACACAGAAGACGCAAAGCCCTTCAGACGATACCGCCTATATTCTAACTCAATCCAACGGCTTCGCTACAAACTCTGGAGGAACGATTTCTGTTGCCATTGATAAATCCGGTGATGCGTGGATTGGCGGAGATCAGGGATTAAGGATTTTGCCAAATGCTGTTTCTGCTATAAAAACACCCTCTTCCGCAACCGTTGAGCCAATTATTATAGAACAAAACGGATTGGGTGAAGAGCTTTTCAGAGACGGGCAGATTTTACAGATTGAGGTGGATGCAGGAGACCACAAGTGGGTTTCTGTTGATGGTGGTGGAGTTTATTATCTTTCTGCAGACGGACAACAGACCATTAAACATTTTACCAAAGAAAATTCTCCGCTTCCGACGAATACCATTACCGATATCAAGGTTGATAAAAAAACAGGAAAAGTATATTTTGTTTCTTACGACGGAATTGTAACGTATCAGGGTGATGTTGCCGATGTAACATCAAACTTCGGCAATGTACTTGTTTACCCGAATCCTGTAGTGTATTCTAATTTTAAAGGTAAAGTTACTATAAAAGGATTGGCAGAAGTTACCAATATCCGAATTGCGGATGCTGCCGGAAACGTTGTGCATTCTGCGGTGGCAAGAGGAGGATACTACGAGTGGGATCTCAATAACCAGAGAGGAACAAGAGTAGCTTCGGGAGTATATTTCGTATTAATGACCAATGAAGATGGCTCCGACAAAGCTACGGCGAAGATCGCTGTCGTAAATTAATGAATTCACAAAGCGGATTTTTACTATCCTATATAAAATATGGCGAAAATGATGCAGTACTGCACTGTTTCACCGAGGAAGACGGGTTTCAGTCTTATTTTCTGAAAGGAATTTATGCCAAAAAAAATAAGAAAAAAGCCCTTCTTCTGCCGTTAAGCAAACTTAATTTCTCTGTAAATCCTGTAAAAGGAAACGGAATCCAGACGATTTCAAAATTTGAAATGATTAAAAGCAACGATATTTATACAGATATTCGTTGTAATACGGTTGTGTTTTTTATTTCAGATTTTTTAAATCAAAACCTGAGACATGAAAACAAAAATCATCATATTTTTTTCTGTCTTGAAGAATTTACGGATGAGCTGGAAAGCCGCAACTATCAGTCGCATCTTATTTTTTTAATTAAAATTCTAAAAATTCAGGGCGTTGCACCATTATTGAACGAAGGGAAATTTCTTGATCCTGAAACCGGAACTTTTACCCATGAAATAATGCATCAACTGTTTACAGAAGAAGTTTCAGCCATCTGGAAAAGAATTCTTTCTGCTGAAAATCCTTACGGCATTAAAATACATTCCAATTTCAGGAAAGACTTTTTAGACAGCATACTTGTGTATTATCATTACCATATCACCGATTTTAAAATTCCGGCTTCTCTGGAAGTTATTCAACAGATATTTGAATGATTAATACCTGAGAATTGGCGTTAAGTAAGATATTATTGATTTAAAACTCCACATTTTTCGGTGTTTCGGTTTCAGATTCTGCGATATTTTTTCTTGAAAATCTAGGCATCAGAATTTTAGCAATAAGTCCCGTCCAACCTGTCTGATGCGACGCTCCCACTCCACGACCGGTATCGCCATGAAAATATTCATAGAATAAAATATAGTCTTTAAAATCCGGATCGGTCTGAAATATGGGATATTGGGAATTAAACGGACGGTTCCCTTTTTCATCTTTTAAAAATAATTGAGACAGTCTTTTGCTTAAAGCCTCTGCAATTTCATCAAGATTGGAATAGTTTCCGCTTCCGGTAGGATATTCCACCAAAAAATCGGGACTGTAATAGAAAAAGAAGCGTTGCAGACTTTCAATTATTAAAAAATTAATCGGAAACCAGATCGGTCCGCGCCAATTGCTGTTTCCCCCGAATAATCCGCTGTCGCTTTCTGCGGGAGTATATTTTACTTTGTAATCTGTTCCGTTAAGATTTAGGGTAAAAGGATTGTCTTCATATTGTTTTGAAAGCGCACGAATGCCAAATTCGCTTAAAAACTGATCCGGATCGAGCATTCTGCTTAATAATCTCTTTAAACGGTGACCTCTTAAAAGAGACAGTAAATGTTTGGATTCATCACCTTTTACTTCCCAATGCGAAACTAGAGCAGCCAGTTCCGGTTTATTTTCCAGAACCCACTTCATTCTTTTCTTGAAATTCGGCAGTTTTTCGATCATTTCGTCATCGATAACCTCAACTGCAAACATAGGAATAAGCCCAACAATTGTCCTTAATTTCAGATACATATGATCTCCGTCGCTCGAAGCAATAGCATCATAAAAGAATTCGTCTTCTTCATCCCAAAGGCTGAAACATTCTTCTCCCATGTTGTCCAGAGAATTGGCAATTGCCAGAAAATGCTCAAAAAACTTCATCGCCATTTCTTCATACACATTGTTATACAAAGCAAGTTCAAGAGCAATTCTCATCATATTTAAAGCAAACATTGCCATCCAACTTGTTCCGTCGGACTGTTCCAGATGTTTTCCGTTTGGAAGCGGCATATTCCGGTCGAAAACACCGATGTTGTCGAGTCCTAAAAATCCGCCTTCGAAAATATTATTTCCGTTGTTGTCTTTTTTATTGACCCACCAAGTAAAATTCATTAAAAGTTTCTGAAAAGTACTTTCCAGAAATTGCAGATCGGGATTACCCTTCAGATATTCATCTATTTTAAAAACCCTGAAAACTGCCCATGCATGAACAGGCGGATTCACATCACTAAAATCCCATTCATAAGCCGGAAGCTGTCCGTTTGGATGCATATACCACTCAAAAAGAAACAGTTTGAGCTGATGTTTTGCAAAATCGGGATCAATTAATGAAAAACTGATGGTATGAAAAGCCAGATCCCACGTTGCGTACCACGGATATTCCCATTTGTCGGGCATGGAAATAATATGCTCGTTGTTGAGGTGTTTCCATTCAGAATTTCTGATGTGTTCACGGGATTTTGGCGGTGGAAACTGTGAAGGATCTCCTTTCAGCCAACGTTCCACATTGTAATGATAGAACATTTTGTTCCAGAGCATTCCTGCAAAAGCCTGTCGCTGAACCAGTTTTTCGTCTTCTGTTTTTATTCCGCACTGAATGTCTGAATAAAATTCATCTGCTTCTTTCTGTCTTGAAACGAAAATTTCCTCAAAATCCTGAAAAGGCTGTTTTAAATCCTGATCCGAAAGTCTTAATTCAAACGTTTTTGTTTCTTTTGGCTTAAAATTCTCGTCGATGAGAAAGGATGCTTTTGTTCCGAAATCTTTTGGGTTTACGGACTGGGAATTTCCGTTGATGATAAAATCGTTGATTCCGTCTTTGGTATATTTTGACTGGTTTTGAGACTGATAAAGTCTTTCATTATTCGTTTCGTTATCGCAGAATAATACTTTCTGAGCATTTTTTGCGTATACATTTTTGATTTCTAAATCGTGATGATTAATCGTGATACAATCTGAATTTTCAGAATTCATCAGAGGTTTGTAATTATTATATCCCCAGTTCCATGTATTTCTGAACCAGACTGTAGGAAGAATAATTAACGAAGCATCTTTTTCTGATTTATTAACCACGGTTAATTTCACAAGAATATCATTCTGACTTTCTTTGGCATATTCAATAAAAATATCAAAGTATTCGTTTTGGTCGAAAATTCCGGTATTGATTAATTCGTATTCGGAATCTTCTTTTCCTCTTTCCGCATTGGTTTTTATGAGATCATCGTAGGGAAATGCATTTTGAGGATACTTATACAGCATTTTCATATAAGAATGCGTAGGCGTAGAGTCGAGATAGTAAAAATATTCTTTTACATCTTCACCATGGTTTCCCTGACCGTTTGATAAGCCAAAGAAGCGTTCTTTCACCATTTTATCTTTTTTGTTCCAGAATCCGACTGAAAAAACAAGTTTCTGAAGGTCATCACAGATTCCGCAGATTCCTTCTTCGCCCCAACGGTAGGTTTTGGCTTCCGCAATGTCGTGATTGGTGTAGTTCCATGCATCTCCTTCTGCGCTGTAATCTTCGCGCACCAATCCCCATTCGCGGTTGCTTACGTAAGGTCCCCATTTTTTCCAAGTAATGTCGGACAGTCTTTCTTTTTCTTTCATGCTGTTTTGATAAGTGATGGTTGATTATTGATAAATGATTAAAAATTTTATCGCAAAGTCAGACAAAGCTTTTCTGTAATTTTTTTCTTCTAAATTAAGATAAACAAAGGCGTTTCACTTATTTTTGAAACACTATTTCTTTAAGTACTTTATTGACAAGTGAAACGAATTTACCATTCACTATTTACAATTCATTTCCTTTAATAATGTTCATTCATGTTTCGGCTGCAATGCGCTCCGGATTGAACGGTCTGTCTGAGCTCTTTTTGTAAGTTTTGGAAAAGGTAAAGGCACAAAAAAGCGAGTAGTGAAAGCCGGAAATATGCGCCCAAAGAATTATCCTCCTGTTGAAAAGCTTTCGAACGTTGTCATTCCGCCATCTACAAAAATACTGACTCCGGTAATGTAATCTGCAAGATCACTTGCCAGAAATGCTGCCATATTTCCGATGTCCTGTGGTTGACCGATTCTGTTATAAGGAATCAGGTCTAATAATGAGTTTAAAGCTTCGGGAGTGTTCCATGCATCTTTGTTGATGGGTGTCTGAATCGCTCCGGGACAGATGGAATTGACACGGATTTTGTCGGCTCCGTATTCCTGCGCCAAAGTCTGCATGAGCATTCTGATCGCGCCTTTGCTTGAAGCATAATTGGCGTGACCTGCCCAAGGAATGATTTCGTGAACGGAACTGATGTGAATAATTTTTCCACAGGCAACGGAACGCGAAGGATCGATACCACGGCGAAGAAATTCTTTGATGGCTTCTCTCGCACATAAGAATTGCCCAGTAAGATTGATTCCGATGACGGTATTCCACTGATCGAGCGTCATTTCGGTAAATTTTGCGTCTTTCTGAACGCCTGCGTTGTTGATGAGAATATCGACTGTTCCGAATTGTGAAACCACATCCTGAAACATTGTAACGACCTGATCTTCTTTGGAAACATCGCACTGATAGGTTATTCCGTTTCCGCCTGCATCGGTGATTTCCTTTAAAACGGCTTTGGCTTCATCTAAAGAGTGTTCTGAAGAGTGATTAACAATTACGGTTGCTCCTGCTGAAGCGAGTGATTTTGCAATTCCTGACCCGATTCCGCTGGAAGCTCCGGTAACGACAGCGACCTGATTGTGAAGAGATATTTCCATGTTTTATTATTTGATGTTACTCAAATTTAGGTGAAAGTTTCACGCCAAACATGAAAATTCTGAATTAAAAATTTCTTAAAGTTTGATTTTTAAGGATTATGCAAAAACTCTTTTCTATTGAACCGATAATTTTTTCAAAAATTCTGTTTTACAATTTTTTGTACATCAGATATTGTATTCCGCTTCTGCCCATTCTTGTTTTTCCGTCGAATTTGTAGCCGACTTTGAGGTATAATTCGTAAGCGGAACTATTGTTTTGGTTGACTGCAAGAACGATTTCGCTGCAATCTTTAAAGTGTTCCCGAACAAATTCATCAAGAAGAATCATTGCTGCTTTTCCGATTCCTTTTCCCTGCGATTCAGGATTTATGGAAAGGGAGCGCAATAACGTAGAATTCTGATTGTCTGTAAGGTCTAATTTATCATTTCCGAAATCCAGCACAAAAAAACCGGCAGGATGATGATTTTCCAGAATGGTGATGGGAAAAGCAAGGGTGTCGCTCCGCTCTTCAATTTTCTGTAATGCCTGTTCTGCAGTTGCGGTGTATTGTGACTGCAGTTCGTCCAAAGTATAGCTTACTCCGGGAAAATCTTTCGGTTCGTAAAATTTTAATTTTACCATAATTTAATGATGATAAATGTCTTCATACATTACTCCTGCCGGAATTTCAACCGGAAGTTTATTTTCTTCGGGAACAACGGGACAGTTGTAATCGTAAGCGTTGTAAGCACAGTAAGGGTGATACGATTTATTAAAATCCAGAATAATGGTTTTGCCTTTTGGGATGGTTAAATCCAGATATTTTCCACCGCCGTAGGTTTCTTTTTCGTTAGTAGCATCACGGAAAGGCAGAAATAAATGGTCTTTGTATTTTTTCTGTTTGATTAAGTCTAAGCTTTGATATAGCGTTAATGTATATGATTTTCCGTCTAACTGAAATGTTGCTTTTCCATATTCTCTGTAAGGTTTTGTTTTGCCTGAAGAGGTGGGAAGATCAAAAGGTTCTGCGTTTTCCGTTTTCTCGAATTTTGCAGTAATTCTGTATTTTAAACTGATCGGAAAGAAAGGATGCTGCTTAAAATTTTTAAAATTCTCGCCGCGTAAAGGTGTTTCTTTCGGGTTTACATATTCAGCATTCAGTTCTTTCTGAAATTTTTTAATTTCGGATTCTTCTTTTGAAAATTTTTGAGAAAATATCAGAAGTGGAAAAAGTAAAAAGATAAGTAGGTATTTTTTCATGAACTTAAAACTATGATTTACGATGAAGATTTTACTGTAAATAAGCCATTCAGCGGATTAATTTTCAGTAAGATTCTGAAATTTTCACGCGGTAAATGTCTGATGAATTCCTTTTAATGGATTCTACAAAAAATCCGCCTTCTTCCGGAATAACTTCTTTTAAATCAAAGCTTTTACAGTCTTTCGGCAACCCTGAAAACACCAAGGTGAACCAAAAATCTTTCATAAACGGAACGGGAGTCCAGTTGGGATAAATGGTAATGTTTTCCGCATGAATTAGTTTGCTCTGATGTTCTGACTGATTATCAAAAAGATAGGTTGACTGCCATATTCTGATGAGGTTTCCAAAGAAGGGTGATGCCGGAAAACAGCAATGCACAATAACCTGCTGTTCCTCCTCAAATTTGGTTTGAAGGGATTCTAATAATTCTTTCACGATCACAGGTTTTATAAGTGTTTCTGACATAATTTCTTTGTGAGAAGTGAATAGTCAATTGTTTGTAATTTAATACTTTAATTTAAAAAACTGACTATTCAGCGCTCACTTTTTTTAATATTCGAGTTGTAATTTTTCTTTTGAATAGTTTCTCACTTTTTCTGTAAGCTCAGGATGATCTGCCAGTTTTTGCCCGTAAGAAGGAACCATTTCCAGCAGTTTTTCTTTCCATTCGCCATGAAGTTTTTCGGGGAAGCATTTTTCAAGCACGTTCAGCATTGCATATACTGCTGTTGACGCTCCGGGAGACGCTCCCAACAGAGAAGCAATTGTTCCTTTTTTATTTACCACTACTTCGGTTCCGAATTCCAGTTTTCCGCCATGTTTTTCATCCTTTTTAATGATCTGAACTCTTTGTCCGGCAACTTTTAGTTCCCAGTCCTCTTCTTTGGCATCTTTAATAAATTCTCTCAAATGCTGAATTCTCTGGGACTTCGTCATGGCGACCTGCTGAACCAGATATTTGGTTAAAGGAATATTATGCCACCAAGCTCCGAAAAGCGATCTTAAATTTTTAGTATTCACACTTTCAGGTAAATCCAGATAGCTTCCTTCTTTTAAAAATTTAGTTGAAAATCCGGCAAAAGGTCCGAAAAGCAAAGCTTTCTGTCCGTCGATTATTCTTAAATCCAAATGTGGAACGGACATGGGCGGAGCATCCACAGTTGCCTGTGTATACACTTTTGCCTGATGTTTTTCCACCAATTCCTGATTATGAGTTACCAGCCATTGTCCGGAAACCGGAAAACCGCCGTATCCTTCGCTTTCTTTGATGTCTGAACTGTCTAACAGCGGTAAAGCATAGCCTCCTGCTCCGATAAATACAAAATCAGCTTCCACTTCCTGTTTGTGGCTGTGAATTCTGTCTTTCACTTTCATTTCCCAGGTTCCGTCTTCTTTCGGATCGATGTCTTTTACTTCATGGTACAGGAAAACTTCAACATTGGAATCTTCCAGCAAATGTCTTCCCATTTTTCTGGTGAGCGTTCCGAAATTAACATCAGTTCCCAGATCCATTTTGGTTGCCGCCATTACTTCAGACTGATTTCTTTTGCTCATTACCAGAGGAATCCATTCTCTCAATTTATCGTGATCGGTTGAAAATTCCATTCCTTTAAAGAGAATGGATTCTGACATTTTCTCATGACGTTTTTTAAGATATTCCGCATCTTTTTCTCCAAAAACGAGACTCATGTGCGGACAGGAATTGATAAAATCCTTCGGTTCGCTGATGTATCCTTTTGTAATTAAATAAGACCAGAACTGTTTTGAAATTTCAAACTGCTCGGCGATGCTTTCTGCTTTTGAAATATCGATTGTTCCGTCGGCTTTCTCAGGGGTATAATTGAGCTCACAAAATGCTGAGTGACCTGTTCCTGCATTATTCCAGGCTGCTGTACTTTCTTTGGCAAACCGTCCCAGTCTTTCGAAAATAGCTATTTCGAGCTCAGGATCAAATTCGTGTAATAAGGTAGCTAAAGTGGCACTCATAATTCCGCCACCTATTAGAACAACGTCGTATTTTGGTTTCGGCGTTCTGCTTGTAAGCGATTGTGACATAATTTAAATTTTATAAGGTCAAAGTTCGGGAAAAGTTTCTTAAAATAGGGTTTGGTGAAACGATTTTAATATGGGTTTTATCAAAAAAATTAATTTACAGAATCTGTCGGATTATTGAGCTGTTTTAAAATCTGTGATGCTGAAATGCTGATTATTGTCTCGCGTTTTTATGATCCGACTTTCTTAATAGCCATTGAGCGGCATGTCTGAGCTCTTTTTAGGTTTTCGGCGGCGGCAAAGCCGCTAGTCATGGTCGGAAGATTTTTTTTATTATTTTGAATAATGTTTTTTTAATTTAACTATTTGATTTCCAATTAATTG
>NZ_QEHP01000047.1:0-69493 GCF_003094695.1 Chryseobacterium sp. HMWF035
AATACGATTTTCTGCAATTTTTTACAATGATTTTGAACATACTTTAATTACAGTGTATTGAAAATCAAAACATTATTGCAATTCTAAGGAACAACTAAATAAGGAAAACAGATCATAAAAGGATAAAAAAATATTCTGCACCGTTCAGATACAGAATATTGATATGATTCTAAAATAGAAAACAGCAGTCTATTTTTGTGACAATGCCATTAAAATTTTATCGGGAGTAATCGGCAAATCTCTCATTCGTATACCAATGGCATTATAAATTGCATTGGCTATCGCAGGTGCTGTACCAATAATTCCTACTTCTCCGAGACCTTTCGCGCCGGAAGGGTTAATATTCGGATCGGGTTTATGAATAAAGTCGACTTCAATAATCGGAGCATCCGCATTAACGGCAAAATGATATCCTGCAAGATCATTACCGATTAACGTTCCTAATTTTGCATCGATCTGGTTTTCTTCCATCAGCGTCATTCCGATCCCGCCAACTGCGGCTCCCGACATCTGATTGGCTGCTGCCTGACTATTGATTATTTTTCCTCCGTCTGCTACGACAGCCAGTTTTTCAATTTTAACTTTTCCGGTTCGCTTATTAACGCGGACTTTGCAAAAATGTGCCGCTGAAGAGCAGAAGGCAAATTTCTCACGTTCGCTTCCCGGTTTTGAAGCTACTTCAAGACGAATTTCAGTCAGATTATTCTTTTCAAACAATTCTTCATAAGAAACAGAAACAGTTGAATTATTTTTTAAACTGATGCTTTTATCTGAAAGAAGAATATTTTCCAGAGCAGTTCCCTTAAAGCTTCCATTAACTAATGATGCATATTCCGCCAGTTTTTGCTTCAACTGATTGCTCGCATCGTACACCGCACCACTTACCGATGAAAGCCCTGTACTTCCACCCTGACTTGGCGCAGGAGGAAGCGCAGAATTTCCCAATTCTATATTGATTTTATTTTTTGAAATTCCGGTAATTTCATGCGCAATGTTCTGCATTCCGGTTCCGGTTCCCGTCCCGATGTCTGTCATCGCGGTCTGTACAATGAGACTTCCGTCTTTGCTCATGATAATTGCTGCTTTGGCTTCTGCTCTTCCGGCATTCCACATTCCGACTGCCATTCCGTAACCGATGTACCAGTCGCCTTCAATAACGGTAGACGGAGTTGCTTTTCTGGCATTCCATCCGATCATTTTAGCACCTTTGTTTATACATTCATCCAGAAAATGGGTAGACCACGGCAAATTTGAATCAGGATGTTTTTCCAGTGAAATATTCTTCAATCTCAACGCTACAGGATCCATTTTAAGTTGGTAGGACAGTTCATCAATGGCAGATTCCAAAGCGAAAACTCCGGTACAGTCTCCCGGACCGCGCATCCACGTTGGTGTGCTTAAATTTAACGGAACATTAGCTGCTTCCGTTTTTAAATTGGGAAACTTGTAAATTAATCTTGTCACGCGGGTAATACCGTCGTTAAAATTTTCATAGACTGAAGTTTCGTTCTTTGCCTGATGTAAAATTCCTGAAAGATTTCCTGACGGATCTGATGCCAATTTTATTCTCTGCCATGAAGCCGGTCTGTATCCTGTTGCCGCAAACATCTGTGGTCTGGTAAGCATCAGTTTTACAGGACGTCCAACCTGTTTAGCTCCCATTACCGAAGCTAAAACGTGTGGCCAGATTCTAAGTCCGGAGCCGAAACCGCCTCCTACAAATTCACTGAATACCTGTATATTTTTTTCAGGGATAGAAAATAACCTTGCAAATGTTCTCTGAACATTATTTACTCCTTGGTTTTTATCGTAAAGCTTCAACGTATCATTGCCTGTCCAATGAGCAATCGTGGCATGCATTTCCATGGGATTATGCACATCTGCATTAATATTATATTGCTGATCTACCGTGAATGGTAAATTCTGCCAATTGTCAAAATTTCCTCTTTCTTTTCCTTCTGCTTTTAAAGCAACTGTTTCTTTCGCAGAATCAAAATCAACCGCAAAACTGTCTTTCTGATATTCAGCCTCCACCAAAGATGCGGCAAAAGTTGCGTCTTCCAGTGTTTCTGCAATCACCATCGCAACAGGCTGTCCTTTGAAAAATATTTTATCCGTATGAAAAATCGGCAAGCCAAATTTTGCTTCTTTGATCTTTTCTTCAGTTGCCATACCAGGAACCGAAGGTTTGTGAAGATGGGTAATGATATCAATAACGCCTTCCACTTCTTTGGCTTTATCAACCGAGATCGACTGTATTTTTCCGGAAGGAACCGTACTGTTTACCAATACGGCGTAGGAGATATTTTTAACTTCGTATTCGGCAGCGTATTTACCGCTTCCGGTAACTTTTTCCACTCCTTCAACACGTCCTTCGGGTCTTTTGGATCTGATGTTCAGTAATTCGAGTAATCCCATAATTGTTACTTTTTAATATATCCCGATCTTATTGATTTACACAATTTTGTAATGCTGTTACAATAGCTCCCTGAAGCATCGGTATCTTATAGCCGTTCTCAGACAAGGGTTTCAGATCTTTGGTCGCCAGTTTAGCAGCTTCCTCAAAGATTTCTACCGTAGCTTTTTTTCCGTTCAGAAATTTTTCTGCCTCCAACCATCTCCAGGGTTTATGCGCCACACCTCCTGAAGCTAAGCGGGCATCTTTTATCGTTTTCCCATCCAGATCCAGTGCTGCTGCAACCGAAACCAATGCAAAAGCGTATGAAGTCCTGTCTCTTACTTTTACATAAGCAGAATGTTTCCCGAAAGCATTATCAGGAATTTCTATATTGGTTATTATCGCATCCTGCGGTAATGTATTATCTAGCCAAGGAGTATTTTCCGGCAGTTTATGAAAGTCTTTAAATGGTATTTTAATTTCTTTCTGATCTTTTGTCTGAGCGGTAATGGTGGCATCCAATGCAGCCAGAGCCACACAAAAATCCGACGGATGAACCGCAACACACTGATTATTATATCCTGCAACGGCACTCATTCGGTTGGCACCATCAATGGCACTGCAACCGCTGTTGGGTTTTCTCTTGTTGCAGGGTGTTGTAATATCATAAAAATAAGGACATCTGGTTCGCTGCAATAAATTTCCAGCTGAACTTGCCATATTTCTGATCTGTGGTGAAGCACCCGCCAAAATAGCTTTTGAAATGAGAGGAAATTTTTCCGTCACATCTTTACTATTTGCAACTTTGGTATTACTTGCCATTGCACCAATCTGCAATTTATTATTCTGATGAATTACCGCATCGGATAATGCCGTGGTAACATCAATCAGCTTCTCCGGCTGGGCAATGTTTTTCTTCATCAGATCTACCAGATTCGTTCCGCCTGCAATATACTGACTGACTTCTGATTTCATAGTGGAAGCTTCAGCAGCAGATTTTATTTTTTCAAAATTAAATGGTCTCATTGGGCTGCAACTTTTTGAATGGACTGAACAATACCGTTATACGCTCCGCAACGGCAAAGATTACCGCTCATATATTCTTTAATTTCTTCTACAGAACCTGCATGACCTTCATTAACGCAGGCAACAGCAGACATAATCTGTCCCGGCGTGCAATATCCGCACTGGAAGCCGTCACATTCTATAAATGCCTTCTGCATCGGATGAAGCTCATCTCCGTTTGCAAGACCTTCAATAGTTGTGATCTCTTTTCCCTGAGCCATTGCCGCTAATGTAAGGCAACTCAGTGCTCTTTCCCCATTGATATGGATGGTACAGGCGCCACATTGTCCGTGGTCACAGCCTTTTTTAGATCCGGTAAGATTTAACTGTTCTCTGAACAGATCCAATAAGGTAGTTCTCGTATCAACATAAAGGGTATGACTTTTTTTATTGATGGAAAGCGTAAGTCTGGATACGTTTTTCTTGGGAACAAGATACTGTTTCACATCCTGATAAAATGCTTTTACCGAAGACGGAATAGCCATAAAACCAGCCAGTAATCCTGAAACTTTGAGGAAGCTCCTCCTGCTGTATTGTCCTTTTAATTCCATAAGTTATTTTTTAATCAATATAATTGTATACGGATAGGTTTTAACAAATATCATCAATTAAAATAAGAAATTGATGATACACATTACAGTTTTATATACCAATATTACAGTTTTTGAGTGTAGCCCGGAAAAAAACAGATAATATTTATGTAAATTTGAATATATAATAACTTTTTAATGATTTTATCTCAACAAAAATCATACATAAGTTGAAAAAACAATGAGTAATCCATAAAAATGTTTTCCGGTGAAAGAGATCAATGATATTGTAAAAGCATATAAAAAGGCACATTTAAATGGGTTAAAGGCTGCTTTGGCAACGGTGGTAAAGGTAGAAGGTTCTTCATACAGACAGGCAGGAGCGAGAATGCTGGTTACAGAAGACGGACAGCTTACAGGCGCCATCAGTGGAGGATGTTTAGAAGGTGATGCTTTGAGAAAAGCGCTGCTTGCCATTCATCAGAAAAACAATAAGCTCATTACGTATGATACCAGTAATCCGGATGATCTGGAATTTGGCGTTCAGTTGGGATGTAACGGAATCGTACATATTCTTTTTGAATATATTAATGAAAATTCTCCTCAAAATCCTATTTCCCTTTTAGAGAAAACAACGGAAAAAAGAGATGAATCTGTTATTATCACCATATTTTCACTGGAAAAAAGAAATAAACAGATCGGAACTGTCGGATTGATAAAAAAGGAAAATACAATAATATCGGACTCAGGTTGTATTTCAGAAAATGAACTGAATCGTTTTTCTTCAGAAGTTTTAGAAAAAAAACAAAATATCCTCACTCAGATTTCGTCAAATGAAATTCTGCTGCAATATGTTCCGCCACAGACCACTCTGATTATTGCAGGAGCAGGAAACGATGTTAAACCTTTGGTAGAAACGGCTTCTATTTTAGGATGGAAAACAGTAATTGCAGACGGAAGAGCTACACACGCCCTGAAAAAGAGATTTCCTCTTGCGGATGAGGTATTGCTCGCAACGCCCGAAGAAATCATGAAGATCATAGAAATTGACGGAGCAACGGTTTTCGTGATGATGACGCACAATTATAATTATGATCTCGCTTTGCTGAAGCTCATTATCCATCAACCGGTACAATATATAGGATTATTGGGACCTAAAGCCAGGTTCAACAGAATGATGGATGATCTTAAGAATTCAGGAATTACGGTCGGAGAAAAAGAATTAAATAAACTTTTTGGTCCGGTTGGAATAGATATTGGTGCAGAGACTTCGGAAGAAATTGCCATTTCCGTAATTGCAGAGATCAAAGCGGTCTTAAGCGGAAAAAAAGGTTCCTCATTAAGGGATAAACCAGAAAAAATGCATACTGATATTCTCAGTATATAAGGAAATTATGATAACAGATCAATTCGGAAGAACCCATAATTATCTTCGGATATCTTTAACGGACAATTGCAACCTGCGCTGCTTTTACTGTATGCCGGAAGAAAATTATGATTTCACACCGCATGCTAAACTGATGCAGGCGGATGAAATTGATACCATCGCAAAAATATTCGTTGAGCACGGCGTTACTAAAATCAGACTTACTGGAGGTGAGCCGTTCGTGAGAAAAGATGCTTCAAAGATCATCAGAAATCTGGGAAAACTTCCTGTACAATTGACGTGTACTACCAACGGAATTCGAATTGATGATATGCTTCCCGAAATTATTCAGTCAGATTTTCAGAGCATTAACATCAGCCTTGATACTTTACAGAAGGAAAAATTCCTGAAAATTACCCGCCGCGATTATTTTGACCGCGTCCTAAGAAATATTAATCTTTTACTACAACATAACATCAAAACCAAGATTAATGTTGTTGCCATGAAAGATATTAATGATGATGAAATTTCAGATTTTATCGCTTTTACAAAAGATCATCCTGTAGAAGTTCGGTTTATTGAGTTTATGCCTTTCAGCGGAAACAGATGGAGCAGCAATCAGGTCATGACACAAAAAGACATTCTGAATATTATCAGGGAAAAATATGATTTCAATCCGCTTCCTGTCGGTTTTCATGATACGGCGAAGCCATACAGCATTGATGGACATAAAGGAAGTTTTTCCATTATAAGCACGATGAGCGAACCGTTTTGCAGCGGCTGCAACAGAATCAGGCTTACCGCAGACGGAAAATTAAAGAACTGCCTGTTTTCAAAAAAAGAAACCGATCTTCTTACGCCTTTACGAAATGGTGAAGATATTTTACCGATTATAGAATCTTCGATCTGGTCTAAAGCAAAAACGCAGGGCGGACAACTGAATGAACAATTTGAAAAAATAAACACGTCCGTCATTCAGAACAGAAGTATGATCAATATTGGCGGATGATGAAAAATACAGGAATTATATTACTGGCAGCCGGAAATTCTTCCAGAATGGGATCTCCGAAACAGCTTTTGGTGTATCAGGGAAAAACATTTTTAGAAAGAATAACTGATACTGCTTTAGAAATATTTGATCCCAATCAAATCGTTTTGGTTCTCGGAGCCCGTCATCATGAAATATCTTCTGTCATTAAAAATAAAAATATACAAATCGTTATCAATGAAAACTGGGAATCAGGAATGGCTTCCTCCATACAATCAGGAATGAAAACACTGTCCGTTCTGTTTCCGGAAATGGAAAGATGTTTCATTTCGGTATGCGATCAGCCTTATCTTACGAGTGATTTATTTTCAAAAATGCTTCATTTGCAGGAAACTTCAGGAAAGGAAATTGTTGTCACAAAATATGCCTATACATTGGGCGTTCCTGCTTTATTTTCTAAAAAATATTTTAAACCATTAACGGAACTTACCGGTGAACAGGGCGCCAAAAAGATCATTCAGCAGAATATGAACGATGTGGAATCTTTTGAGTTTGAAAAAGGTGCTGTTGACATTGATACTCCGTCAGATTATAATCATTTAAAAACCCAACCATGATAAGCGTAGAAGAAGCACAAAAAATAATTGAACAAAATATTCCGGAAAGAAAAACCCGGATTCTTCCTTTGAAAGAAGCATTCGGACATACAACCGCAGAAGATATTTATTCAAAATATGATATCCCGAATTTTTCACAGTCCTCAATGGATGGCTACGCGATCCGTTTTGAAGATAAAGATCTAAAGCTGAAAATTTCGGGCGAAATGCAGGCGGGATCTACAGAGCAGTTTCATCTCGAAAAAGGGAATGCCTGTCGTATTTTTACGGGAGCTCCCCTTCCCATCGGTGCAGATACCATCGTTATGCAGGAAAAAGCTTTGACAGAAAACGGATATCTCACGGTTCATGATAACGACCTCGAAAAAGGGCTGCACGTACGAAATGCAGGAAGCGATGCGAAAAAAGACACTGTTGCAATACGTTCAGGAAGTTATCTTTCGGCTGCTGCCATCGGATATCTCGCCGGAATCGGATGTACGGAAATCAACGTTTTTGCTCCTCCATCCGTTTCGTTAATTCTTACGGGGAACGAACTCGTACAACCGGGAGAAAATTTAGCTTTTGGTCAGGTTTACGAATCCAATTCCTATCAGTTGGAAAGTGTTTTAAAACAATGTGGAATTACTACCGTTAAAATTTTTTGGGTAAAAGATGATCCTTCTGAGGTTGCAAAAACGCTGGATCTCGCCATTTCCAAAACAGATATTGTCATTTTGGTGGGCGGCGTAAGTGTCGGCGATTACGATTTCGTAATTGAAGCCGCTAAACAATGCGGCGTTGAACAGAAATTTCATAAAATACGGCAGAAACCCGGAAAGCCTTTCTATTTCGGAACGAAGGGAGAAAAACTTGTTTTCGGGTTACCCGGAAATCCTTCATCGGCATTAACCTGCTTTTATTTATATATTGCGCCATTACTTTCAGAAATAATGAAACGTCCGGCGATTACGGAGAAAACGAATGCAATTTCAACTTCTTCGTATGGAAAGAAAACCGGTCTTACCCATTTCCTGAAAGCAACCTATGAAAACGGAAAAGTAACGCCGCTTCATGCGCAGGAATCGTATCGTCTCCAGTCTTTTGCAGAAGCCAATTGTCTGATGATTTTACCTGAAGATTCGGAAGGCTGTAAAAAAGATGAAGAGGTTGAAATTATTGTATTAAAGTAAGTTCAAATAATGAATGTAGAATTTTTTTATCTGATTTTATTTATCATTGCAGCTTTATATGCAGCAGTCGGACACGGTGGCGCAAGCGGTTATCTGGCGTTAATGGCTTTATACGGAATAGCTCCCAAAGAAATGAAACCTACCGCTTTGGTACTTAATCTTTTCGTCTCGCTTACTTCTTTTATACAATATTATCGGGGAGGACATTTTAAACTCAGGATCTTTATTCCTATTGCTTTGGCGTCTATTCCTCTGGCTTTCGTGGGTGGAATGATTCATATTGAAGACACTTTGTACAAAAGAATCTTAGGTATTTTACTGCTGTTTCCTGTTTTCCGTTTTTTCTTTTTTAAAAGTCCGGATGACAGCGAGCTGAAAGATCCCCAAATCTATTTATCCTTACTTTTCGGAGGAGTGATAGGTTTATTATCGGGAATGATCGGCATTGGCGGAGGAATTTTGTTATCTCCGGTTCTTATTTTACTGAAATGGACCAACCAGAAACAGACCGCAGCAATCAGCGCTGCTTTTATTTTTGTTAATTCCGTGGCAGGTTTAGGAGGAATGTTCACCAAAGAGATTTCTTTTACCAGCGATATGTGGATGTACATCATCTGTGCATTTGCAGGAGGATTGCTTGGTGCCTATCTAGCTTCAAAAAAACTGAACCAAAACGGTCTGAAATATGTACTTGCTGTTGTACTTTTAATGGCTTCCTACAAATTAATATCAAGCACTATTTAAAGATCATTAAATGAGAAATTTAATTTTACTTCTTACAGTTTGCTGCGCTTCCGTTGCTTTTGCCCAATCTGCAAAAAGCATTGAGATTATCGCTCCGGATAACCAGAAAACAATTGTAACATCCGCCGAACTTTTGAAATATCCACAACATACATTAGACAGCATACAGATTACCAACCATTTAAAAGAATATAAATCTACCCTTAAAAATATAAAAGGGGTTTTGCTGAAAGATGTTCTTTCAAAAATTTCATTTAAAGAAAAATCACCAAAAGTTTTAAGCGAATACTACATTACCTGCATTGCAGAAGACGGCTATAAAGTTGTTTTTTCGTGGAACGAAATTTTTAACACGACTGTTGGTGATAATATTTTAATAATTCCGGAAATCGAAAACAGACCAAAGGATGGCATTTCTACCCTGTCTTCTACTGATTTTGCGACCGGAAGACGATATGTAAAAATGCTGAAAACCATTCAGCTAAAAAAAGTAAATGAATGAGTACTGTAAAAATAATAAGCTTTGGCAGACTGAAAGAGATTTTAGGTCCGGATTTTGAAGCGGAAGCCGAAAATACCGATGATCTGATCAATAAGCTGAATGAAAAATTTCCCCAGTTGAAAGATTTAAAACTGAGAATTGCAGTGAATCAGAAGATTATTTCAGAGAATACAGCTTTACAAAATAACGATGTGGCAGCTTTAATGCCGCCTTATTCAGGAGGATAAATTATGTTGAATTCAGAACGCTACGACAGACAGATTAAATTACAGGGTTTCGGCATCGAATCTCAGGACAAACTTACTTCAGCGAAAGTTTTGGTGATTGGAGCCGGCGGTTTGGGCTGTCCTGTTCTCCAATATCTCACCGCAGCCGGAGTCGGCAATATCGGAATTGTAGATGATGACCGTGTTTCGCTGAGCAATCTGCACCGGCAGATTCTTTACAATTCGGATGATGTTGGTAAACTGAAAACCGAAGCCGCTTTCGAAAGGCTGAATGCAATGAATCCTGAAGTACAGTTCAGTATTGTTTCTAAGCGAATAATTCCCCAAAATGCAGTTAATATTGTTTCTGAATATGATATCATTATAGACTGTACCGACAATTTCGCAACACGCTACTTGCTTGATGATCTATGCCGGATTTTAGAAAAACCTCTGATTTTCGGGGCAATTTATCAGTACGAAGGTCAGATTGCTGTTTTTAATGTCAGAAATAAAGAAGGTTTTACAACCCATTACCGAAATCTTTTTCCTGAACCTCCAAATCCGGGAGAAGTTCCGGACTGTAACGAGGCAGGAGTTTTGGGCGTTTTACCCGGAGTTATCGGAACTTTACAGGCTACAGAAGCCATTAAACTAATGACAGGAATCGGAGAACCGCTGATCAATAAATTAATGACAATCGATATTCTAAGTTATCAGACTGCTGTTTTTGAAATTCCTTCGTTAAATTTAACGGATAAAAATATTCCTTACAGTATTGAAGAATTTGAGAACATGAACTATCAGCTTCACTGCGGAATTGAATTTGCCGGAATTAAAAATATTTCTCCTTCAGAATTTAAAGAAGCCGTAAAACTTCCCGATACGGTTGTTATTGATGTTCGCGAACCGGAAGAACAACCAAAACTGGATGTTCCATATGTCTCGATTCCATTATCTCAGCTAAAGGAAAATGTAAGCCAGATCAATAACAGAAATGTCATTGTTGTCTGTCAATCCGGTAAGAGAAGCCTATCCGGAGCGAAAATTTTACAGGAAATTTTAGGATCAAAATACAGCATCAGTCATCTGGAAGGCGGAATCAATCATTTAAATAAAGAAACTCATGAGTAAGATTAAAAATATATTTCAGAACAGTCCTGTTTCACCTTTATTCATCGCGGAAAGCATTACCAAACATTCCGCAAAAACGGAAATTGGAGCCCATCAGATTTTTCTGGGACAGATTCGCGCAGATGAAATTGAAGGTAAAACGGTAAAAGCCATAGAATATACAGCTTACGAAGATTTAGCCCTCTCACAGATGGTAGCGATACGGGAAGAGATTTTTGCTAAATATAAACTTACCTGTATGCATATTCATCACAGTTTGGGAATCGTGAATGCAGGAGAAATATGCCTTTTTGTGTTTACCTCATCAAAACACCGCAAAGAAGCGACTTCAGCCTGTAACGAAGTAGTGGAACGTATAAAAAACGAACTCCCAATCTGGGGCAGAGAAATTTTTGAGGATGAAACGCATCAATGGAAAACAAACCAATAAACCATGGTAGATATTACTTTTAAAACCTTTACGCTGCGAAAAGCGATTGCAGCGGCAACGATAAAAACTTCAGCAATTTCAACGGTAGAAGCCGTACAAAACGGAACGGTTCCGAAAGGCAACGTTCTTGAATTTGCAAGAGCTTCCGCTTTACTGGCGATTAAAAAGACCAGCGATGTTATTCCGGATTGTCATCCTTTGCCCGTGGAATTTGCTTCGATTAATTATGAAATGAATGGTTTGGATATTAACATCACCGTTGAAGTTCATACCATTTATAAGACTGGCGTTGAAGTTGAAGCCATGCACGGAGCTTCTGTAGCAGCTTTGGTTATTTACGATATGCTGAAACCGATTGATAAAAATGTAGAGATTTCCAATATCCGGCTTTTGGAAAAGCAGGGTGGAAAAAGCAGTCAGAAAAATATTGAAACGGAAAACCTTACCGCCGCAGTAGTTGTCTGCAGTGACTCTGTTTCTCAGGGACTTAAAGATGATACTTCCGGAAAACTTTTGGTAGAATCTCTTAACAATCACGGAATCAGTAATGTTGATTATTCAGTAGTTCCCGATGATATTTCTGCCATTCAGGAAAAAATAGAATTCTTTAAAAATAAAGGCTGTCATCTTCTTGTTTTTACAGGCGGAACGGGTCTTTCGGATCGTGATGTAACACCGGAAGCGGTTTTACCATTCATCACCAAAGAAATTCCGGGAATTATGGAAACGGCAAGAAATTATGGACAGGATCGTGTAAAAACGTCCATGCTTTCCAGAGGAATCGCCGGATTTTCTGATGATATGCTGATTTTAACGTTTCCGGGATCTTCAGGTGCGGTAAAAGAATATGTTCAGGCACTATTTCCGCAGGTTTTACATGTATTTTCCGTAAAAAAGGGA
The DNA here is from genome assembly GCF_003094695.1 of Chryseobacterium sp. HMWF035. Lineage (NCBI taxonomy): Bacteria > Pseudomonadati > Bacteroidota > Flavobacteriia > Flavobacteriales > Weeksellaceae > Chryseobacterium > Chryseobacterium sp. HMWF035. Next base: position 12,053 of record NZ_QEHP01000047.1, read on the forward strand.
GACGGACATTAATGGATGTTGAGTTTCATTTCTATGTAGCTAAAAAGTTAAAAAACTCCATGGAGTTTTATCTGTGTAGACACCATATTCGGAAGATGTTTGGCGTTCCGTAGGAACGCTATCTTTAGGATATTTATCGTATTACAGATATCAATCCTACGGATTGATTGATGGATGTATTCTTATTTCTACACAGATTCTGCTCCTAAAGGAGCAAAATTCTTTTACTTTAAACAATCTTATGTAAAAGTTACAAATGAAATTTAATTCTAAATTAAGTTCAATATTAAAAAGATTAAAAATTAATTGATAGTCAAAATGTTGTATTTTATCAATTATATTAGGCTTCGGCTCGATGTAAAGATTCCAAATTAAAATTAACCATCCGAAATCAAGTATGAGTTTTGGCTAAAGCCAATTTTCCATCTTAATCGTTAAAATGTGCTAAAGCCCATTTCTATTGATATTTGCATTGTTCTTTAAACTCATGCGAATTATCTATTTCTCAGGAGAAGAACTGTTTTCTCTATTTTTTCCACAGCGGTTTCAATCTCCGAAAGAGTGGTATATTTTCCTATGCTGAATCGTATTGAAGCCAGTGCATCATGATCACTCATTCCCATTGCCTGAAGCACGTGAGAAGGTTTGGTTGTAACGGCATTGCAGGCAGAACCGCTTGAAACGCAGATATTTCCTAAGGAAAGAATAAGATCTTCGGAATAAATACCTTCAAAACAGATATTGGTGGTATTGAAAATTCTTGCGGAATAATCTCCATTGATGCTTGTCTGAGGAATTTTCAGCAGCTTATTTTCAAGATGATCTCTTAGCATTTTAATTTTTTGAGCATCCTGTTCCATCTCCATAAGTGCGATCTCGGCTGCTTTTCCCAATCCGATAATTCCCGGAACATTTAAAGTACCGCTTCTGAGGTTATGCTGTTGTCCTCCCCCCTGAATTTGTGGCTGTACTTTATTTTTAATCGCGGAAGCAATATAAAGTGCTCCAATTCCTTTAGGGCCGTAAAATTTATGGGCTGAAAAAGCCATCAGATCGATATTCAATTCCTTTACGTTCACAGGTATTTTTCCAATAGCCTGTGTCGCATCACAGAAAACACAGCAGCCTTTTCGATGCGCGATTTCTGCGATTTCCTTTATGGGGTGAATGACACCTGTTTCATTGTTAACCAACATGATACAGACCATCAGCGTTTTTTCGGTAATCAATGATTCCAGCTCAGCAAGATTGATATTTCCCAAATGATCTACATTGAGATAATCAACTTTAAATCCATCTTTTTCGAGTTGAAAACAGGTATCTAAAACAGCTTTATGTTCTGTGGCTACTGTTATGATATGGTTTTTATCGGTATCTGTTTTAAATCCTTTTAACGCAAGATTTACAGATTCCGTCGCTCCGGATGTGAAAATAATTTCCTTAGTATCTGCACCGATGAGTTCCGCTACTTCTTCAGTTGCATTTTCAACGGCTTCTTTTACAGTAAGTCCAAAAAGGTGAGAGCTTCCTGAATTGGCATATAACTGATTAAAGTAAGGCAGCATCGCATCCACTACCTTCTTATCAACCGGAGTTGCTGCGTTATAATCAAGGTAAATAAAATCATTATCCATCATAACATTTTAATTAATTTATAAAAATAGCGAACTTTTTCAGGTTAGTTTTAAATTTAGTTCAGAAGTTTGTGTATCGCCGAATATTTGTAGGGTTTAAAGCAATCTTTTTGCCGAAAAACATTCAGTATATTTGCAGTATGCTTTCCAAGAATGATTTTCCAAAATTAAACGGACTTGTCCTTGTCGGAGGAAAAAGTCTGCGGATGGGAAATCCTAAAGACAAAATCAACTGGCATGGCAAAGAACAGCGGTATCATGCGGCAGATCTTTTAGCTCCATTCTGTGATGAAGTATTTATTTCCTGCAGACAGGATCAGCTTGAAAATTTTAACACGGATTATAAAGCGCTTCCCGATACTTTTTTAAATATGGGACCTTTTGGCGGATTGCTTTCCGCATTCGATTTTCAGAGGGATAAAGCATGGCTGGTTATTGCCTGTGATCTTCCTCTTGTAGACCAAAGTTCAATAGATTTTCTCTTACAGTTCAGAGATCCGGAAAAAGTGGCAACAGCCTATGAAAGTCCTTCTGACGGATTACCGGAGCCGTTAATTGCCATCTGGGAACCCAAAAGCTATCCTTTGCTTCTTCAGTTGCTTTCAACAGGAAACTCTTCATTAAGAAAGGCTTTGATTAACAGTGATGTAAAAATACTGAAAGCTGAAAATCCGGATTTTTTAATGAATGTAAATACGCCCGAAGAGCTGATCAAAGCAAAGGAAATCTTACGAAATCAGATTTAAAAGGGGTTCGGAAATAAATTAAAAATTTACCCTGAAGATAAGTTTTTCAGAATTATACCTGTTTAAACAAACTTATTATAAACAACAGTCCTAATCAATAATATTCTGAGACGTTTTTTGAGGCACAGCAATGGATTTCCCTGTGATTTCGTGGATCGTTTCATCGATCATATGGCACATTGTATTTAAGGCTAAATCATTGGCATCCGTTCCAAACGGTTCTTCAATTTCATCGGCAATGGCTTCAAATGCAACAAATGTGTATGCTATAAAGACCACAATAAGCGGCATGAACCATCCGAGCGAATCTACAAGACCGAAAGGTAACAAAAAACAATAAATGTACACTGTACGATGCAGCAGAACTCTGTAGCTGTACGGAATAGGAGTTGAAATGATTCTTTCGCAACCGCCAAGAATATCGGAAAGTTTATCAAAATTTTCATCAAAACGTGCCTGCTGTACAGAATCAAGAACAGCTTCATTTTTCAATTTCTGAACCCATTCGGCAAGCAGCCGTATAATAACAGCGGGTTTATATTTTGATGCTACAACGATTTTCAAATGTTCATCATTAAGTCTGGATTTTAAATCTTCGTAGCCATCTGTTCCTCTCAGTTGATGCTTCAGCGCAAAAGCAAATGCACTAATAAGCTGAACGAAATTATGAAGAGAAACATCATCATTTTTATTGCCCAATGTCATTGCCTGTCGCGTAAGTGTCCGTGAAGTATTCAGCAGATTTCCCCACAGTTTTCTTCCTTCCCAGAATCTGTCGTAGCTTGCATTGTTCCTGAAACCAAGAAATAATGCCAGAACAAATCCGAACAGGGTAAGCGGTGCCGGATTCAGCGGAACTTTAAACGAAAAAATATTTCCGTGAAAATAGGTAACCAGTAAAGAAAAAGCCAAAAGCAATCCCAGACGGGGAAGCAGAGCGGGCAAAACGGAGCCATGCCATACAAAAAGCATTCTGAACCAGTGTTCCTTTTTTCTTATAATCATTATTGAACTATAAATATTTTAGATTTTAAACTTATCCGATGACTATTTCCGTAGCTGATATATATTTTAAGTTGTTTTTCAAGCTTAAAATGATTCATAACAGAGATTGCATTACTCCAAACTTGTTCCGGATGCCGCAATAATATGCTCATCGATCTTTTTAAAAATATCCGGCTCGTGTTTTCGGATTTTGATTCGGACATATTTGGAAGCGGGCATATTGGCTCCATTCACTACATTGTTGATGGATACCAACACATTGGTTTCCGGGAAATAGGTCATGGTACTTTTCTGCGGAATAGGATATTTTACCACAATAAAAAGCGGTGCAATTCTCTCTTTGCCGTCATCATAATTGAAAAGATCTACATGATCTCCTTCTTTCAGACCAGCTTTTTCAATGTCTTTTTCGTTCATCATCACCACTCTCCTTTCATTGAAAATTCCACGGTAGCGGTCATTTAAACCATAAACTACTGTATTGAACTGGTCGTGTGTTCTGGTGGTTCCCATCAGATATTCATCATCGGCAAGCGAATTATCGGGTACGGATGTTATATTGAAGGCTGCTTTTCCAGGATAGAATTCACTGTTGAAAACTCCGTCTCTCGCTGAATTCGGAAGATAAAAACCGGCTTTCTGCACTACTCTTTCGTTGTAATTTTCAAATCCCGGAATGCATTGCTCCACATCATCACGAATGGCATCATAACTGTTGATGAATTTATCCCAATCCACTACGGAACGTTCTCCCAAAACCGCTTTTGCCATTCTGCAGGCAACATGGGTCTCATTGATCAGATGTTCTGAAATCGGGTCCAGAATTCCTTTGGAAGCCTGTATCACGCCCATTGAATTTTCGGTACTTACATGCTGAATTTCTCCGTTTACAATATCTTTTTCACTTCTGGAAATCACCGGTAAGATCAGAGCTTCTTTACCATGAATCAGGTGATTTCTGTTCAGTTTTACAGAAACTATTACCGATATTTCGAGATTGCGCATTGCTTCTGCTGTAAAGCTAGTATCGGGAGCTGCGGAAAGGAAATTCCCTCCCATACAGAACATGAATTTTACTTTTCCTTCATGCATCGCCTTCAGCGATTTTACCACATCATAGCCTCCTTTTCGGGGTACTTTAAAACCATAATATTCCTCAAGTCTGTCCAGCTGTTGTTTGGTGGGATGATGGTTGATAAGCAATGTTCTGTTTCCCTGTACGTTGCTGTGACCGCGTACAGGACAAGCTCCGCCTCCACGAATTCCGATGCTTCCTTTCATTAGTAAAAGGTTCACGATATTGTAGATCATTTCAACACCGTTGTGCTGCTGCGTAATTCCCATTCCCCAACAAATAATCATACGTTTTTTTGAAGCGATCATTTGCGCTGCTTCTTTCAGACTTTCAACAGCAATTCCGCATTGTTCAGATAAAAAATTGAGGTCATATCGTTTTAATTCTTCAGCCAGTGCTTCGAAACCTGCTGTTTTTTTTGCTATAAAATCCTGATCCAATACTTTTCCTGGATTTTTTGCTTCTTCTTCCAGTACAAGGATCTGAAGGGCTTTTAAGAGCGCCATATCTCCATTGATCTTGACAGGAAGATACAGATCTGACAATTCAAAAGGCTTATTGAGTAAGGCACGAACGTTCTGAGGATCTTTAAATCCTTTCAGACCTGCTTCCGGAAGCGGATTGATGCCTATGATTTTTGCTCCGTTTTTCTTTCCTTTTGTAAGGGCAGAAAGCATTCTCGGTGAATTGGTTCCCGGATTCTGTCCGATAATTATGATGAGATCGGTATCATAAAAGTCTTCCAGTTTTACGGTTCCTTTTCCGATACCAATGCTTCTGGAAAGTGCATATCCTGAAGTTTCATGGCACATATTGGAACAATCGGGGAAGTTGTTGGTGCCGAATTCACGGGCAAAAAGCTGATATACCCAGGTTGCTTCATTGCTGGTTCTTCCGGAGGTGTAAAATATAGCTTCGTCGGGAGAATCCAGAGCATTTAATTTTTCTGAAATTTTTGCAAAAGCTTCATCCCAGCTTATCGGCTGATAATGTGTTGCTCCTTCCGGAAGATACATCGGTTCTGCAATTCTTCCTAACTGGCTGATTTCAAAATCCGTCATTTTGGCTAAATCGTATACCGAATTCTCTTTAAAAAATTCTGCTCCTATTTTTTTTGAGGTCGCTTCTTCAGCCAGAGCTTTTGCTCCGTTTTCGCAGTATTCCCCCAGTTTGGAACGTTCGTCATCCGGATCGGGCCATGCGCAACTGGGACAGTCAAATCCGTCAAACTGGTTCATGCTGAAAAGTGCTCTTCCGCCACGAAGGACTGAGGCATTGAGAACCAGCTGTTCCAGTGAATGAACCACTGCAGGAACTCCTGCTGCCCAATCTTTTGGCGGTTTAAGTTTAAGATTCATTAATTTATAAGGAGATTCCGCCGAAGGCTGTCCGCTTTTTTCTTCTTTTTTATTGAATACCTCTTTATTTCCCATGACTTCTACATTTTTAAAAAATGAAAAAAATTAGCATTTTAAATTCGGATTAGGATAATTATCGCTTTGATCTTCCAACGTATTATCGATGCAGACAAAATCTTTTTCTACTAAAATTTTCACCGGCCCGGATTGTCCGTCAAATCCTACTCTGTCGGTGGAAATCCATTCAGCGATCATGGTTTCAGGCATTTTTAAAACCATGGTGTTATCGATGAAAGCCGATGAGAGTTCTGCGTCTTCTGTTTTTTCAATAGAATAGATAAAAGGACGGTCTATAAATTGTGTGGTACTTGAAATTTTTCCGTTTTTTCCGAGTTCTGCTACTTCAGACTGAGTGAGGCGGAATCTTACGGAGTTGTCTTTTATTCTTATTTTCATAATAGATTTTCAATTTTAAAATGGCTTGCGGAATGGTAGATATTAAACCTGTTGTTCCGCAAAAAGCCTAATAAAGTAATATCAAATTCTTTGGCAAGGTCTATTGCCAGACTTGAAGGCGCTCCTATTGCGGCAACAGTTGCAATTCCTGCCATTGCTGCTTTCTGAATAAGCTCAAAGCTGGCTCTTCCGCTCAGAACCAAAATTTTATTGTCCATAGGAAGCAAATCTGCAGATAATGCATAACCTATCAGTTTATCCAGAGCGTTGTGTCTTCCTACATCTTCGCGCAAAGCCAGAAGATTGCCTTCCGGATCAAATATACCGGAAGCATGTATTCCGCCTGTAGCACTGAAATTATTCTGAAACGACTGTAATTTTTCGGATAATTGATAGATCGTACCCAGAGAGACTTCTGTGTTTTGTCTTTTTTGATCTTTAAAAATGCTAATTGTTTTTATAGATTCTATGGATCCTTTTCCACAGACCCCACAACTGGAAGTTGTATAGAAATTTCTGTCGGCTTTCATAAGTTCGGGAACAAAACCTTCATTTAGTTCTACAATAACAATATTTCCGCTGTTTCTGGAACATTCTTCCTTTGGAGAATAAATGGCTTTAACCTGATTATTATTGGTTATGATACCTTCTGCAAATAAAAACCCAACCGCCAGTTCTTCATCATTTCCGGGGGTTCTCATGGTAACAGATATATTTTTAGATTCTTTTTTATCTGCTGAATAATAGGAAACTCTTATTTCTAACGGTTCTTCTACAGAGACATCATCCGTATAATGAAAACTGATGTTGTCCTTAACTTTAACGATTTCTATCTGCTTTACCGATTTATCTGATAACAGATGGGCTTTCATAATATAATGGTAATTGGTAAATAAAGGTACAAATTTTATTCCTGAAATAAGCGGTAGACGAAAATTCAATTGCTTTTAAAGAAATTCGAAAGCAATATTTTTCTCAGACTGATAAGAAATGATGTAAACTCATTTCAGTTATTTATTATGAATTTAGATTTATTTTAAGCTTAAGATAATTTACAGATTCTAATTTAAGGTTTTTGAAATATAATACTTCAAACCTCAACATAATATTCTGAATTCAGCAAAATAAAGGTTACAACTACTCTTTTACTATTCCAAATATAGATTTTTGATGTAACATTTTGGTTGTTTACCTACTAACTTTCGATTAAAATATTCACTGTTCATTAAGTAATTGATACGAGAATTTTATTCTTCTGAGCTCAAATTGATATCACTGATCAGCATTTATCGCAAGAATTAATTTAAACAGCTTTTACTTTAAAAGTACTTAACGACTGTAAAATAAAAATGACAACATCTCTATGAATGCTGTCATTGTCTTTATTTTCTGAATTGTTTTCGCGGATATTTTTATTTCCAGTCTCCATGGAAAGCCAACATCTGTTCTGTTGTAGCCTGAAAATGTCCTTCTGTGAATGAATCCTGCAAACGCATCAGACTTCCTTTCTGTGCAGCAAAAAATACGGTCTTTTTATCAGTTATGATTTTAAAGAGCGATTCATACTTTCCGTCTCTCAGATAAATGTATCCGAATTCTACAGTCGTGTAATCTAATTTTTCAAAATCTTCTCCCTGCTCCAGTTCGCCTACCGCGGTATTTGCAAGGGTTTCTTTTACTTCATTTATCTGTTCAGCGGAGATTTTTTCTGCCTTTTCCATATTTATTTTTTAAAGTTTGTGTTTAAATTCATTAAAAACTTAACTAAAATATGTTTAAACTAATTTTTAAATTAACTTAAAGTCGCTAATAACTTTATGCATCAATAATCAAAGTGCTCAAAAGATCAAAAATCGAGGATCTTTAAGACTTTTGTTATCTTTTTTATCTGTCATTATTACTTTAAAATAAGATTTCAATCTATCTTTTTGACTTTTCAAGTTAAATAAAAAGTTTAAACAAATCTCTCATGAAAATACTAAAATTTCTTTTTAAACGAAAAAATAAAACCTCGCATACGCAAGGTTTATTTTATACGCAATTGTAAGAAATTTATGCATGTCCTGTGGCGAGGTACGACATCAGCCAGCCTGCACAACCGATCGCCAATCTCAAGATTAGTTTTTTAAATATTGTTTTGGACATGGATTTTCCCTGTTCAAGATATTCGTCTGTTCTTTCATTGGCTGTTCCTACTTTTTTTGACAATTTGGTTCCCGCCACCGCACTGAGAGAAAACACGTAAAGAATTGCAGCCCACGCAGCACTTGCGAATCCTATGAACATCAAAATAGTTCCTATAATTCCTAATGTATCCATTGTTCTAGTTTTTTGAAAGTTTTTTGAGATACAACTGGAAACTCATGAATGCAAAAGCTGCTGAAACTGCCAAACCTAAAAACCCGATCAAAGCCATTGTTTTCGGATTGATTCCTGAATATTTTCCAGCCTCTATATCCGGAGCAATGATCCACAGCGCAAGCGATAAAACAATCACCAGTAAACTGACAGCTCTTACAGCATTTTTTTTCATAAAGGCAATAACAATCATGACAAATGCCAAAACGGTTACTGCAATACCCAGAATTCCGGCTGTATCCACCTTCCATTTCGGGGGTACTTTTTCCAGAATCTCAAGGCTTTCTTTTACCTGAGGATCATCTATTTTTGTAATATCGATTCCCTATTTTTTCAGATCATCAATCTGTTGATGGGCTTTATCTACAACACTGTAGTCATCGCCTCCCATTCTGCTCTCAATATTTTTGAATAGTAAGCCGGAACAAGTACCGCCTACCAAAAATGCAAGAACCATAAATATTAAAGTCAATACTCTCATAAACTGTTTAAATTAAATATGTTATTCGATTTTTTTTAATTATTCAACTACTTCTATACTGGTAATTTTGCCGTTTTGCCAATGTGTTGTCGCTGTTCCGCTGCTTCCCAAAATATTTTGAATATGGAAGACATACGTTTTTCCGTCCTCTGTAAAATAAGAAAGTTCTGCTCTGTTGCTCATGATATTACTTGCCATAATATATCCATCCTGTGTTGCAATGGAATGAACATTTTTCCCTTCTTCAACATAAGGCGCAAAACCTTCCAGAAGACCAATGGGTTCTTCTGTGGTATAAGCATCTATAATTCCGTATACTGCGTCAGGAATAGAAGATTTATCTTTAGTTACAGCCGGGTTTATCACAGTATATTCTGTATCAGCAGGCGTATTGATTACGATTTTATCAATTACTGTATTTTCATCTACAAGAAAATAGGCATCTTCAAATCCTGTATCTATATCATGACCGAAATACATAAGATCATTGGCTGCTTTAATCTCTTTATCTTTGCTGAATACTTTCAGGAAAATCATTTCATCCTTCGGATTTTTAACCTCCAGATAAATATATTTTTTTCCTTTTGGGGCAATTTTAATCATTTTCTCCTTCTCAGAGCGCAAAACTTTCATCTCTTCAAACTTCAGAATGGTAATGGGATTGTTTTCTATTTTAAATTCTTTGCCTATTTCTATTTTTACAGGTTCCTGTCCGCAGGAATTTAAAAGTAATGCAGCCGAAAGAATCGGAATCAAAAAAAATGATCTTTTTTTTCATGGTTTGTTTAGTTAAATTATAAAATTTTTCTTCTTTTTTTGAATATTTTATTTTTTATAAAAATTCAAAATGCAATAATAAACGAAAGCAAAATAGCAATTCCGACAAATGAACATTTGTAAGGATTACTGGTAAATTCGTAAGGTTTACGAGCAAATCTGTACTCAGTTTTACACATGAAGATGATCCAGCAATGCCAGAAATTCCTCTTTCTTTCTCACCGAAATTGGTATGGCTGCGTTATTTTTCATCATTACCGTATTACCGCCATCCGATTTTACATAATGATCAAAATAAGACATATTAATAAGATGGGACTGATGGGTTCTGAAGAAATTAAAAGGAGTTAAAATATTTTCATATTCTTTTAAATTGGTAGAAACAACTAATTTCGGTGCGTTGATAAAATGAAACGTGGTATAATTCTTCTCGGACTGACAATTGACAATATCCTGAATATTAACCAAGTAAATTTTATCCGTTGTCTTCAATCTAAGTTTCTGAATATTTTTAGGACGTTCAGGATTAGAAAACAAATAACTGAATTTGATATCGAAAAGTTCTTTCCTTACTGATTCTTCGGCTTTTTTTACTGCTTCTATCAAATCCTCTGTTTTCAATGGCTTCAAGAGATAATCAACTGCTGAAAAACGGAATGCTTTTACGGCAGAATTCTCACAGTCTGTTATAAATATGAGTTTGAATGTATTCGGACTTAATTTTTCGAGCAGATCAAAACTGCTTCCGTCAGAAAACTGGGTATCCAGAAAAACGATATCGGGAGAAAACTGCTCTATCACTTTTATACCGGATTCTACAGAATGCGCCTCTCCTACTAAAGTAAGATTTGGGCAGTTATTTTTTATCAGAGTACAGTGTTTTTTCCTGACTTCAAGATTATCATCAATGACGATGACTTTTAGCATGATTATTAATTTTCACAAATATAGAATATTTCCAATTTCTCACAATAAAAACGTAAATAATCCGGAAATGCTTTAAAAAGGCATATTTATTGTAAAGTATGAAGGACACCAAATAAAAAATTTAATATGAACAACGAAAAAAATGTAGCCGTACTAAACGATTTACTGAACATTACCAATGACAGGATTGAAGGATTTTCAAAAGTGGAAGACAAAGTATGGGACACTCATCCGGCGTTGAGAAGTGATTATGACCAGATGGTTTCGCAGTCTCAGACTATGAAAAATGATCTGATAACACACATTAACGAGCATGGCGGTGATGCAGATAATACAACCAGTACCGCAGGAGCTTTTCACAGAGCATGGATTGATGTAAAAAATGCTTTTTCAGCAGATAAAGACGAGTCTACGCTGAAAAATGTTGTTTTCGGAGAAAAAGCAGCGATTGATGCCTATCAGGATGCTCTGGACAGCGGAGATCTTTCTCCAGAATGTTCAAGACTCGTTTCGGATCAGCTTCATCATCTGAAATCTTCTTACTCAAAATTTGAAAATCTTGAAGCAAGAAATTAACAAATAAATTTCATCACCCATAAAGAGAGTTTTTCAACTCTCTTTTTGCGATTATATAAACCAATTATCCATGAAGAATATCGACAGTATTGCCCTTATCGGAGGCGGACCGGCTGCTTTATTTGTTGTAAAACATCTTATTGCAGAAAAAGTTTACCCAAAAGAACTCTATATTTTCGAAAAAAGCGAAGCTTTAGGATCCGGAATGCCTTACAGCCATTATGGAGCAAATTTTGAACACGTTGCCAATGTTTCCGCCAATGAACTTCCGGAATTACCACAGTCCTTCATCGATTTTGTGACAAAAAAAGATCTGAAAGATTATCCGGACTTTGTGAGCCCAAACCACGGAAACATCAATGAATACAAAGTAATTCCCAGACTTCTTTTAGGAAACTATCTGGAAGATCAGTTCAATATTTTACTGAAAACTGCCGGTCAGCATAATATTAAAGTCAAAGTTTTTAAAAACACAAAAGTTGTAGATATTGACAGGAAAAATGATGATTTTTTTACGGTAATTACAGAATCCGGTGATGCTCACAATGTGTCTAAAGTAATTATCTGCACGGGACATCAGTGGTCTTCTGAAAACGAAACCCGCAGCAAAGGATGGTACGATTCTCCTTATCCTCCTTCAAAGTTTGAACGTGCTTCCGATCATCCGGTTGCGATCCGCGGAACCTCACTTACCGCAGTAGATGCAGTGAAAACTCTGGCGAGATTAAACGGAACATACATCAAAGAGAATGACGATCTGAAATTTAAGATTAATGAAGAAAGCAAAAATTTTTCCATTACCTTATTTTCGAAAAGGGGATTTCTTCCTGCTTTAAGGTTTCATTCCGAAGGAAGTCCCTATTCTGAAGGCTGGATCATGTCTCATGATGAAATCCAAAAATACAAACAGGAACATAACGGCTTTGTGGATCTGGATTATGTGTTCGACCTGAATTTCAAACAACCGCTGAGAAAGAAGAATGAAAAATTTTATCAGGAAATAAAAGACCTCACGATTGAAGAATTTGTTGAAAAAATGCTTGAATTGAGAGAAAAACTGGATAGTTTCCAGCTTTTTAAAGCCGAATATGCTGAAGCAGAAAAATCAATAGAAAGACATCAGACTATTGCATGGAAAGAAACGCTGTCTGCTTTCAGCTATGCGATTAATTATCCTGCCAAACATTTTTCAGCAGAAGATATGATGAGACTCAGAAAAACCCTGCTTCCGCTTATATCCGTGATTATTGCTTCTCTTCCACAATCTTCCTACAAAGAGCTTATTGCGCTTTATGATGCAGGAGTACTGAATTTAATAAGCGTGGATGATGAAAGCCATATTGAATCTCATGAGGAAGAAGGAATCATTTATCATTATACGGATGAAGATGGAAATAAAAAATCCGATCATTACAGACTTTATATCGATGCCATTGGTCAGCAGCCGGTTCAATTTAACAGCATTCCTTTTGAAGGTCTGAAAAACGGAAGATTCATCAGTTCTGGCTACATCAAATTCAGAGATCCGGAAAAAGGTAAAAGTGAATTTGAAAAGGACAGCAGCCATATTATGAAAACGGAGCCTGATCATTATTATCTTCGGGTAGACGGACTGAATATTAACGATCATTTTCAGGCTCTGGATTATTACGGAAAAGTTACAGAAGATCTTTACATTATGGCAGTTCCGTATATTGCAGGATTAAATCCGGACTATTCCGGACTTGATTTTTGTGATACCGCAGGAAAAAGAATTGTACAATCTCTATTATAAATGAGCTTCAAATTCCGCATTCGTCAGAATTTCATAAATTGGGCGAATGCATTTTTTGAATTCTCAAAGATGGATAAACAATTTAGAATTGTTTTTTGGTTCTGTTTATTATTAACTCACCTTTTTATCAGGAAGAGTAAACCAGAATGTACTTCCCTCTCCCAGCTTACTGTCAACTCCAATTTTTCCCGAATGCTTTTTAATAATTTCAGAACAGATATATAATCCAAGACCAAGCCCTGAATAAGATTTGCTCATATGCTCCACACGGTAATAACGGTCGAAAAGATGAGGAAGTAAAGATTCCGAAATGCCGTTTCCGAAATCGCGGACAGAAACTTTGATCTCATTTTCCAGTGATTCTATGGAAATATGAATTTCTTCGGAATCTTTGGCATATTTAACCGCGTTATTCACGAGATTTACCACGACCTGTTCTATCCTGTGTTCATCGGCATACACCATCAGATTTTCATCTCCTTTTAAAATAAGCTGATATTTATTTTCGAATCGCACATGGCTGCAGCTTTTACTCAGCATTTCGTGCAGATTAAAAACTCCGTATTCGAGCATTAACTGATCCTGTCCTAATCTGCTCATATTCAGCAAATCATCAATCAGCATATGCATTTTCTCGATCTCCTTATCCGACTGTTCTATAAGGCGGGTATGAATTTCAGAATAAGGACGGTCTTTTATCCTGTTCAGCAATTGTATGGAAGCCTTTACAGCGGTTAGCGGAGTTTTAAGTTCGTGACTGGCAACGCTTAAAAAGTCGTCTTTGCGCTGTTCCGCAAGTTTTTTTTCTGTGATGTCGGAAGTCATTCCCACCATTCTGTCCGCAACACCGTTTTTATTATATCTGGGTCTTCCGTGCGCCTGAATCCAGTGGATGGAGCCGTCCTTCCATTTTACAGGGTATTCTGCTTTATAGATGCCGTTGGTTCTAATGGCTTCCTGTACCAGACTTCTCACTTTTTCCCTGTATTCGGGAAGCATCGCTTCAAAGAGATCCGGATAATTGAATTCTTCTTCGGGCATATATCCGAAATTATATTTAAACTGATCGTTGCTCTGCATCATTCCGGTTTCAAGATCTACTTCCGTGGAGCCCAATTTGCTTGCATCCAGAGCAATTTCAAGCCTGTTTTTTATTTCAGTAAGCGAATGTCTGGATTGTACCAGCTCGGTAACATCATTTGCCACCACGAGAACAGATGTGCTTTTATTATTTTCATCAAATATCGGCTGATACGCAAAATTGAGATAAAGCTCTTCAAGCAGTCCGTTTTTTTCTATCAGAACCCTGTTTTCTTTGCCAAAATAAGGTTCTCCCTTCTCATGCACTTCCGTGAGAATATCAATAAATGATTGTCCGATCAGTTCCGGAAGTGCTTCCTGCAAAGGCATCCCGACAATCGACCGGTCTTTGTTCCAGATATTCAGAACCATATCATTCACAATATCTATTTCAAAATTCTCTCCTTTTAAAGAAGCCATTGCTACAGGAGCTTTTTCCACCAAAGTTTTGAATCTTTTTTCGTTTTCAGCTAAAGTATGATTGGCGGTTAACAGTTCTTTTCTGGTCTGTAAAAGCTTATTGTTAACGCTAAAAAGCTCTTCATGCTTAGAACTCAGATCTTCGTTGGTGGCAAGATATTCTTCATTAAGTGCGGAAAGATCATTAATTAGTTTCTGCTCAGACTTAGATTTTTCATCCACCATTTTTAAAGCTTCCTGTCTTTCTGTAACTTCAGATGCGGTGTGAAGTATATATTCAGTTTTTCCTGAAGAATCGAGAATTGCCTTATATTCAAAATCGAAGTAAAATTTCTGAAGCACTCCGTCGATATTAAGTATAGCGGGATAATCTTTCGCTATAAAACTTTGTCCGGATCTCCATACATTCTGCAGCATATCAAAAAAAGGCTGCCCTTTTAATTCGGGAACAGCATCCAGAATATTTTTTCCTACAACACTGCTGCCTTTTCCCCAAAAATTAATCATGGCTTCATTTGCGCTTATGATTTTGATATCATCACCCTGATAAACAGCCGTTGCGTTGGGAGAATAAAATAGTACAGACAATAATTTTTCAGGGGAAATATTCTGAGGAGAATTCATAATTCAATTTAAATAATCAAATATAATTATTAAAAACTACTAAAAAAACCGGAATATAAAGTTTTATGAATTTTAATAATTGTTTTTTGATACGATCTTCAAACGAAATGTAAGCCAAAACAAACAATTTTATGTTGATCCGGTTTTATTTTACAGTAAAGGGAATTACAGTTTGAAAACTGATACATACCGGGTTTGTCTACACTTTTTTAAAATAAAAATATTCTTGTCGGAAAACGCAAGGACGCAAGTTTTTTATTAATCCCAAATCTTTTAAGACGCAGGAAAATCAAAGACTTTTAATAAAGGATTGATATTTAATTTTATCGCGATTAAGCTTAAACAGGTTTGCCATAAAAAAAGCGGCTGCAAAAAAAAATTTGCAGCCTGCTTCCTAACCAAATAATATGAAGATCTCTTTACATTTATTCTACTTTTTTACCCCATCGGGTTTTATTAAAAAGACGCAGCTTCCAGCCACTACAAACAGAATTCCTGCTAAAATAATAGCCGAAGAAGGATTATTTCCCAGAAAATTATTAAAGATAAAACCGAAGGATAAGGTCTGAATGAGCATAGGAATAACAATCATCATATTGATCACTCCCATGTAAATTCCTCTTTTGCTGTGAGGAATGGATGGAGAAACCATAGAATACGGCAATCCCATCATGGAAGCCCATCCGATTCCCAATGCAACCATCGGAAGCAAAATGAAGTATTCATTTTTAATAAAAGGTAAGGTCATAATACCTAAACCTGTAAGGAACAAACAAAATATATATGTGTTTTTAGAACCAAATTTTTTAGCAAAGGGAACCAAGAGCAAAGCGGAAAGCATCGTAACGATATTATAGGAACCGTTCATTAATCCGGTCTGCCCTACTGCAACCTCAACCTGATGCAGTATTCCTTTTGCCCAGCTAAGATCTTCTGCAACAATTGAAGCGCCGTTTTTTGCACTTTCCAGAAAATTATTGGCTTTAGATTCATCCGCTTCGGAAATTCCGTATAGCGACGATTTCAGCATCGGCGTGATGAACTGCCAATAGACAAAAAGTGCGTACCACTGGAAAAGATAAACCAACGCGAGTTGCCAGAGAACTTTCGGCATTTCTTTTATTGCAACAATAATTTCTACAAAAGGTGTAAAAAATGTACTTTTTTCCTTTGCGATTCTTAATTCTTCAATTTCTTCTTCCGTTGGCGGGATTTCGGGTGTTTTATACACGGACCACGCAACAGATGCGATTGAACAGAATGAACCCAAAAAGAAGGAATAATAAACCCATACAGGAATTCCTCCACTTGCAGAATTTCCGCCTAAATATTTCTGAAAAACAAATAACGATAGATTGGCAAGGGTAATCCCCGCTCCTACAAACAGACTCTGCATCTGAAAACCAAATGTCTGCTGATCTTCCGGAAGTTTGTCTCCGATGAAAGCGCGGTAAGGTTCCATTGCGGTATTATTTGCGGCATCCAGAATCCATAAAAGTCCCGCTGCCATCCAAATGGTAGAACTGAAAGGAAATAAAAACAAGGCTATACTGCAGAATAATGCTCCTAACAAAAAGAACGGTTTTCTGCGCCCCCATTTTGGACTCCAGGTTTTGTCGCTGATGGCTCCGATTAACGGCTGGATCAGCAATCCGGTAATGGGACCTGCCAGATTGAGGATGGGAAGCTGTTCTGCATGCGCTCCCAAAAACGAATAGATGGGATTAACCGCAGTCTGCTGAAGCCCAAAACTGTACTGAATCCCGAAAAATCCGACATTCATATTCCAGATCTGCCAGAAACTCAGGCGCGGAATGATTCTTTTTGCGTTCATAAATCTGTGTTTACAAGTTCATAGTTTTTTCCGAGAATAAGATCTGCATTATTTTTGAAACTGCGGATAATATGATGTTCAATTTCCAAAACTTTTTCTACAAAGTCACTTTGCTCGTCACGATTGCGTTTCATACGGTTTTCGTGAGTGTCTTTGTAATTGCGGTCTATGAAAATTTTAAAATCAAATTCTTCAATTTCGAGAATGTAGGTTCCTTCCACAATGATGACTTCGTACCCTGAAGTACCGATTTTTTCACTGCTGATCAGATTCTCGCTGTAGTAAACCAAAGGCTTTTCAATCTCCGCAGATTCTGTTTTAAAATCTTTTATATTCTGAGATAATTTTTCAAGATCTACTTCCTTAATTCCTACATTGTCCAGAGATTTTAACCGATTCTCGTGGTTGGTTTTCGGAGGAAGTTTAAAATAATCGTCCATCTGCAAAACCAAACTTTTCACATTCTCCTGCTCCAGAATTTTCTTTAGGGCAAAAGCAGTTACCGATTTTCCGCTTCCGCTTTCTCCTGCAATCCCGATCGCAATTTTCTGCTTTCCATCCAAGGGAAAGTTTTTTTTCAATAATGCTGTTATTTCTTTGGCTGTAGCCAGATGTTTTTCTTTTAATTCTATAACGTCGCCGACCATTTTTTACTTTTTTAAGATGAAAAATTTGAAAAACTGTACTTTAATAAGTCATTAAAAGATATCCCGATGCCGAAAAGCAAAGCTGATCTGTTCCCAATGGCAATAGCTGATCTGTGGAATAGTATTCTCTGAAATGCTCTCCTTTTTCATTCATCAGTTCTTCGTACTGCTTCAGGATTTTTTCAGGAATATCTGTTACGCCTTTCTGTTTAAGTCCGAGACAAAGCCAGCCTAAAAATATCGGCCATGAACCTCCGTTATGGAAATGATAGGGTTCGTTTTTGAAGCTGTAGCTATAGTTGTTTTCCAGCAGACGCCAATCGTCATCTCCGGGGAAAATCACGGGATAAAAAGCAGGAAGCATCCAATGTCTGAATTCCTCTTTTACTCCATTTAAAAATTCTGAAAAAGCGTTTGTATCCAGATCAAAATCCAGTAAAAGAGCGAGTGCATTTCCTGCAAGATCAAAACGTCCGTCATATCCGTTTGCATTCAGCGAAGCGTAGAAATAGGGTTTTGCGGTAACTTTCGCATAAGCCGTTTCGTGATATTTAGCTGAATCTGAAGCATTTTCATTTTTATAAAAATTTTCCTGAATCAGATTTTTTGTATTTTCCGCTACAGTTTTTAATGTTTCATCATTATAAACTTCAGCAGCATTTTTTAAAGCCCAATATCTCAGAACGTTGTCGTACAAAGTATATCCGGAAGTTACATATTCATCTGCCCAGTTTCCGCCCAACGGACTGTACACCAAACCTCTCTGGTTGTATTCCCAGCTTTTAAGACAGGAAAGGGCTTTGTAAATTTTTTCTTTCAGACTGTTTTTAAGCTCCTGATTTTGCGTTTTTGTAAGATATTCGCAGGTTGTAACGATCCACCATGTTGTGGCATCGGTTCTTCCGACGTGTGTTCCGTAGCTTGCTTTATCATTCACCACATTGGAAGGGATCTGTCCGTTTTCCGCCTGATGTTTAGCGAGTGTAAGAACAGATTTTTCCAGTCCGGCAAGAATTTCTTCATCATTTACTAAAATTCCGGCATATCCCGTCATCATAGAATCTCTCGCCCATACTCTTGCGTAGTTGTCTCTTTGTTGTGCAGATGCCAGAATTCCTTCTTCTGTAATGGCTTTCCTTATAATTTCAATGGCTTCCTGTCTAAACATATTACATTTTTTTGAAAAAAATGCGGAATGAACTTTCATTCATTCCACATTTAGAGGTAAAAGTATTAAAAGTCAAATTTTACACTTGCGCTGTAGCTGCTTCCCGGAAGCGTTCTTGCTCTTACGATTCCGTTTCCTCCTGCGATAGATCCTTCTTCAGCTTCTGTAACTGCAATGGTGTTGAAGATGTTGTTTGCATTTACGCTAACCGAAAGATTTTTCATCAGTTGGTAAGAAATATAAGGGTTTACAATCGCATAACCAGGCATAATTAATTTGTTTGAATCCTGAGTGTAAGCTTTTGTTGCTCCGATTAAATAGAAACCAACATTCAGTTTATCTACGCTGAAGTTAGGGTTTACGGAGTACATGAATTTAGGTGTTCTTCTAGGCGTGTTTCCAACGATGGTAGGATCCAGTGCGTTTTTAATTTCCGCATGAGTGTAAGTAAGTCCTGCTTTTATGTCAAAACCTTTTGTAATTCTGTAATATCCGTCCAATTCTACCCCAAGAGACTCGTATTTGTTTTCTGTTTTTCTCTGTGTAGTCGCTTCGTAATTCGCTTCCTTAGTTCCTGCATAGAAAAGCGTTGTATTAAGGAAATATCCTGCTCCTCTCAGTTTGTAACCGGCTTCCACCTGATTTACTTTGTTTACTTTTACAGCGTCCAATGCAGGATCGTCATTATTGGTATAATTGTATCCTGAGAATAAAATTCTGTCTGCAGAAGCACTTCCACCCTGGCTCACTCTTGCAAATACGGCGTTTTTACTGTTTAAAGCATAGTTAGCTCCCACTGAATATCCGAAAATTCCGTATCTGTAGTTTACAGGAACATTGATATTGTCGTTAGAACCTACCAATTGTTCAGGAATATCAATTACTCCGTTTCCGTTCATATCGCGGCTTGTATAGGTAACGGTTCCTCCTGAAAAAGTTCCTGTTACTTTTCCGATATCATATCTTACACCTGCATCGATGGTTAATTTATCGGTTGCATTGATTTCGATCTGTGCATGAGGCGCAGTAATATCATATTTCGTATTGTAATTTCTTTTTAAGTTCCCCCAGTCTTTCATTCCATAGTTAAGTAAACCCTGATCTGTAATGAAAGTTCCTGAAAGGTTTTTAACATCTACCAATCTTGCATTGCTGTCGCTTACTTCTTGAATGTAATTATTCCACATCCAGTCCATATTGATGTTTTGTGAAGCTTTGTACAATCCTGCGTTGAATTTCACATTGCTCCATTTTTTGCTGATGTTAAAATCATTCACAAAATTATTGAAGTTGTTAAGCTTTACATTGAAAAGTGCTATTTTCATGTAATAGGCATTCATATCAACCGGAGTATTGGTTCCTGAATACACCGCACTTCCGAAATTGGTAAAGTTAGCTGCCGTAAAGAAATCGCTTCCTTTGCTTACACTTGCAGGGAAAGGTGCAATGAACTGTCCGTTGTTTGCGGAATAACGGATTTTTTCTTCAAATTTCCATCCTTCTCCAAGGTCATAATTGAATTCTGCACCAATGGTTTTTGAAATGGAATGCATTCCGTCTGAAACATCGCTGTTGAAAATATTACCGTCGTTTCCTAATGTTCTGTCGTGCTGTAAATTAATTGTCTGTAAAGCACCGTTCAGGATATTATAATTGGATAAAGAAGACCATTTCGGATCTGCATCTGTTCCTGAAACCGCAACCGGCATCGGCATATACGCGGCAGTTCTGTCATCCAGAAGTTTAGCATAAATTCTGAAGCTTCCTTTCTCGAACTTTTTCAGTAAAGATACTCTGAACTGTCCTCCGTTATTGGAATTGAATCCTGTTTTTCTTGGTCCGTCCCCGATTCTGTAGAACCCTCCCAAAGCTAAAAACGTGTTATCTGCGATTTGCGTTCCGTAGTCGAAATCTGTTCTGTAGTTTTTATAGTTTAATCCTAACTGCTGTGTGATGCTTCCGCCTTCTTTTTCTCCGGTCTTCGTGATGAAGTTGATGATCCCCGCTGGAGAATTGCTTGCAAAAACAGATGCAGAACCTCCTCTTAATGCTTCCACTCTGGAAACAAAAGAATCGAATCTTGTAAACTGATCCTGTGTTCCGAATGCGATATCTCCGAACTGCATTACCGGTAAACCGTCTTCCTGAATCAATAGATATCTGGAACCTCCTGCTGAAACAGGAACCCCTCTTACCGTAATATTGGAGTTTCCTTCCCCACCTGAAGATTCTGAACGGATTCCCGGAATGGTACGGAAAATTTCGGCAGTTGTTCTTGGAGCAGCATTTTCTATATCTTTCATTTTTAAAGTAGAAATAGAAGTACTGGTTTTAATAGAAGCTTTAGGGTTGGAGTTACCTGTGATAACTACCTCATCGATTGCTTTACCTCTTGTAATTGTATCATTTTCTGTACTCTGAGAAAACATAAAGGCTGCTGTATTCATCGCGCCGAAAATGAGCAATCTGGTAAAAATTTTTGATTCCATAATTTTTAAGAGTTTTTAATTATGGTCTAAAAGTATTTTTTTTAACATATTCAAAATGTAGTTTTTGGTTTGTGTTAAATTTATATTAATTTCAAACGTTTGCGCAAACGTTTGCGGTGGATAACTTCTAAAAATTTTAACTTTTTATTAACTTTTTAAAACAAAATATTAACATTTTTTAACTTAAATTTAACCTCGAAACATCACTAAATTAACCCAAAAATTGCCTCAATTAACTTAAAAATGAAAAGAGTCACTATAAAAGACCTCGCAGAAATGCTCAATATCAGTGTATCTACAGTATCCAGAGCGCTTAAAGATCACCCCGATATCAGCAATGCCGTAAAGCAAAGAGTAAAGGAGGCTGCAGAAACTTTTAATTATATTCCTAATGATTTTGCGATCAACTTCAGGAAAAAGTCTTCAAAAGTTATCGGGCTTATCATTCCGGAAATGTCGATGTTTTTTATTCCTTCTATTATAAGAGGAATTTCTTCTGTGCTGCATAAGGAAGGGTATCATTTTTTTGTATTGTCCTCTGAAGAATCTGTGGGAATGGAGGAAGAAAACATCATTACCTGCATCAACTCGCGTGTGGACGGAATTCTTATTTCTCTTACAAGGCAGACGAAAGATCTTTCTCACCTGAACAGAATAAAGGAGATAGAAGTTCCTGTAGTAATGTTTGATAAAACGATTTCTCAGAGTTCTTTTGAACAGATTATTTTTGATAATAAACTGAATGTGGAAACTGCCGCTGAAAAGCTTGCCAATAATAGCTGCAAAAAAATTCTTGCCATTTTTGGGGATGAAAATCTGGACATCACCCAAACTAGAAGGGATTTTTTCCTGCAAAAGCTGAAAGAATATCCGCAAATGGAATGCAAGGTTATTTTTTGTGAGTCTGCAGAAAGCGTAAAGGAAAAGCTGAACATTATTCTGGACTATGAACAGTTTGACGGTTATTTTGCGATGAGTGACGAAACGCTTGCCGGACTTCACAGTTCTCTTATCAAAAAGAAGGTACAGACTTCGGATGTAAAAGTAATTGCGATAACCGAAGGCACACTTCCGAAATATCTTGATGAATCTTACGAATGCATCATCAACGATGGGTTCAGTATGGGAACGATGGCGGCTTCTAAGCTGTTGCAGCTTATTAAAAATAACAGGTAATCGGGGATAACAGGATTTTCATAGATTATTTTTGCTAAATTTGCCTCAAAATAAACGTACACGAAATGAAAAAAACAACTCTACTCTTTCCGGACTTTTCTCTCTTTAAGCCAATAATTTCAATCCCTAAATTTTAAACAGTTTTCGCTAACAAATTATTTAAAGCATCACTTTTATAATCGGGTAAAGTGATTGATTTTTAAAATAATATGAAATACAAACTTCTATTTTAAGAATTATCAATTAATTAACAAATTTAAAATTTACTTTTATAAACAATTAAATTTCAAATATTTAATATAATTCACGCTAAAAAGAATAAATTTTATCTATTGATTCCTTTTAACAGATATTAAAAAAAATTGTTACATTTGTTTTGAGGGAGTAAAAAATACTTTTTCGCGTTTTTATTTGTTAATTTAGAATACCAGATTATATAGCATTAAAAATCAACCCATGAGAAAAATAATTCTACTATTTGTATGTATGTTCGGTATTTCAGTTTCCTCACAGATCAAGGTGTTGAAAAACGAAACTCTGATAGAAATTGGTAAAGATAATGCCGTAGGTTTATATAAAAAAGATGATAAATTTACTTTCAATTATCAGGATCTGAACACCGCCAACCTTAATACTTTCAGATCATTTTCTTTTCAGAATCTTAATAAAGACGTTTCCGGACTTTATGAAATTATTGAAAACGGATTTATCGACATTCCTGTAGGAAACATCATTCTGGAACTTCCGAACGATATTATCGAACTGCATTTTGAGAAAAACTACGGTACTCCTACTGTTCAGTTTATCCAGTATATCAACAAAAACAGAAAATTCGTAGGAAAATCGCAGCTTCTTACAAAAAAACAGATTGATAAGATTTTCGGTAAAACCAACGGAAAATCTGCATTGTATGAAAAGCCGGGACAAAAGAATAATGTTCAGCCGACGAATGCTTCCAATCCGCAACCTGCTGCAGTTCAGCCTGCCGCAGAAACTTCAGGCAAGAAGTCCAAAAAATAATCAAACTTTTTAAAATATTGCATCAACTCATTCATCCGGATGAGTTTTTTTATTTTATTTTTGCAAAAAGATCATTACGAAATTATGTCTCTTCAAATAAATAATTTAACCAAAAAATTTGGTGAGCAGACTGCTCTGAACAACATTAACGTTTCCATTGACAGAAATGAAATCATCGGTCTTTTGGGTCCGAACGGAGCCGGAAAATCGACTTTAATGAAATCTATTGTCGGCGCACTGAAAATTGATGAAGGAGAAATAATTTTTAACGGAAAAAGCATCACGGAAAACGAAATCGAAAGCAAAAAGAAGATCGGTTTTCTTCCTGAAAACAATCCGCTGTATCTGGAAATGTATGTGAAAGAATATTTACAGTTTGTTGCCAATATTCATAAAATTCCGGCTTCAAGAGTAGATGAAGTGATTGAACTCGTAGGAATTACGCCTGAAAAATCTAAAAAAATCGGTCAGCTTTCCAAAGGGTATAAACAGAGAGTTGGTCTTGCACAGGCAATTATTCATCAGCCGGATCTTTTGATTCTGGATGAACCTACGAACGGACTGGATCCGAACCAAATTATCGAGATCCGAAATGTGGTAAAGGAAATCGGACAGCAGAAAACGGTTTTGCTTTCCACGCACATCATGCAGGAAGTGGAAGCGCTTTGCTCACGTGTGATCCTTATTCATAAAGGAAATATTCTGCAGGACTGCCCGATTGATGAGTTCAAAGGCAAGTTCGAAAGCCTTGAAGAAGCATTTGCAAACTATACCGCATAAAAAGAAAAAGCTCCAAAATCTGGAGCTTTCCTCTTTTGCACCGAAGATTTTGGCAAAAGATATATAGAATGGTTAAAAGTTTTTAAAGTGAGCAGAAAAATTTTCTGTACTTTGAATATATATGATGTTGTGTTTTTTTGATTCTTACATTCAGCCAAAATATTTAAGAATTGTTATCGCTTTTTTCTTCAATTACATTAGCCGTTTCTAAGTTTTTCTTCTGAACCTGCTCCAAAAGCTGTAATCCCAAAAGTCCGCTGATTCCTCCATTTGCTGAATCTCCGCTTCCGCCGATCAACACTTCAGGCATAATTCTTACGTTTTGGCTGGCAATATTTTCCATGATCTTTAACTGGGTGAAATTATTTCCGCCCATTGCTTCCACAGACAATTTGTAAGACTCTGCGTTGGATTTACCGATCGCTAAGATTTTTTCCGCTTCAGCATTACCGGTTAATGAAATCTGTTCTGCACTTGCTTTTGCCAGTAATTCGATTTTTTCGGCTTCGGCTTTTGCGAGAAGTCTTGTTTTTTCGGCTTCACCAGTTGCCAGAAGTTTCAGTCTGTCTCCTTCCGCAGTTGCCTGTAATCTTACGGAATTAGCGTCTC
Source organism: Chryseobacterium sp. HMWF035 (assembly GCF_003094695.1). Lineage (NCBI taxonomy): Bacteria > Pseudomonadati > Bacteroidota > Flavobacteriia > Flavobacteriales > Weeksellaceae > Chryseobacterium > Chryseobacterium sp. HMWF035. The sequence goes on from NZ_QEHP01000047.1 coordinate 37,067, forward strand.
CGGTTGCTTTTTTTACGGATGCGTCGGCAATTCTTTCTGCAATTAAAACGCCCTGATCCGCTTTTACAATTTCCTTCTGCATATCTGCAACGGCGGTTTCTTTTTCCAGAGCCTGTCTCGTTTCCTGAGCAAGCATTTCGGTTTCGTAAGTAATTTTCTGTTCTTCTGCTAACTTTCTGTCTGTTAAAGTTTTCATCAGACTTTCAGGAGGAACGATAGCTCCAATTAACGTATCCACTGCATTTACATTATATTGTTCTAAAACGCTGCTGATGTGGTCTTTTGCAGATTGCTGTCTTTCTTTTCTTGTTCCTAAAAAGGCAATTACATCGCTGTCCTGCGCAGAGTTTCTGAAGTAATTCCCGATCGTTGGTTCCAAAACCTGACTTACAAGATTGATCATATTTCCGAAACGGGCAATTACTTTTGGCGCTTCATACGTCGGAATATGAATAATTTGCGAAACATCCAAGTTGAAAGGGAAACCGTCTTTGCTTCGAACTGTAATGGTGGAAAGATTTTTATCGAGTTGATGGGATTCGCTTCTTTCGTAAGCCCAGTTTAAGACAAGATTGGTAGTCGGAACAAGTTCCACTTTCATAATATAAGGGTTAATCGGATATTTTCCGGGACCGATAGGTTCTGCCCAAACTCCTTTATGTCCTTTTTCTACAATATTTCCGTGTTTAAAGTCTACGCCGCTTAAATCCTGTCCTTCCTCTCCTACATAACTGATAATGACTCCGACATGACCGATCGGAATTTCCGTCATTTTTACCATTTCAACTTTTGTAAACCAAGGGTTTAAGAAATATGAACCCGCCAAAATCACCTGTTCCTGAAGTCCTTTGTAACCACCGCTGTTTAAAAAAGTATCAACATCTTGAAATTTATTATGATCGTTGATGATCTTTCCGGCAATCTGCCCTTCTTCCAACGGACTTCCTTCCATCGTTGTTATAATTCCCACTGCATTATCCGGAATCTGGGTCATGTCTGTGAGTTCAATTTCAAACAGTAAAGTATTGATTCTGTAAGATCCGGGAGCAATGATGGCGGTTTGGCGGCCTTTTCTTCCTCCGTTTTTTAAGAATGCTTCGGCATCCTGAAAAGAATCGCAGTCTACTTTTCTTCCTAAAATTCTTCCGGTTTCCAGCTCCATCCCGTCTTTCGCAAGAAGTAAGCCTATTTTTCCTGTGGGAATTACGGTGAAAGGCTGAAAATCAATAGAATATTGCCAGATCCATTTTCCGAAATAAACTCCGGGAGCCAAAGTCTGTGCCTGAAAACCGGCTTCCCCGTTGGTGGCGATAATTCTTCCTTCGGGAAGTTCCTGCTTACCGACAAGTACGAATTTTTTGGTAACCAAGCCTATTCTGTCCTGCGGAACAATGACCAATCCGAAGAAAATTCTTAAGATAAATTTGTAAAAAATAACGCACAATAGTGCAATAACGACCGGAATCATCCAGCCATGAAAACTTAATTCCATAGTTTGTTTGTTTTTTTGTATGATTAAATTTGAAAACAGGAATTGCGCTCTATTTTTTCATAAAAAGAAAAACAGAGTACGAATTATATGATAATTCTTTCGAAAAATTTAAGAAAGTGCAGGAGGTGAAGTATTGAAAATCGTGAAGATGATTTCTGATACTTTTAAAAGGAAAAACTTAAAGTTAATTAGTTTCATTTTGATAAGAAAGGAACGAGATCCTTTTGATGATACAAATGTAAGAAAGAAAAATATTCAGTTGTTTCAAAAAATTTAAATATTTTTTTGAAAATCTATTAATTAACTGATAATCAATTTAATTATTTTTTTGATGTAATAATTTTTAATCCAGACAGGGTGATTTTTAACGATAAATCGGATCTAAAACTAATCAACCCTCTCTGAATTGGCTTCAAATTTGATTAAATTTTCATCTAATAATAGCTAAAAAATGATCAGAAAAATCTTATTAGGTGCATTTTGCATTGCTCAGTTTTCATTGGTTCAGGCTGGAGCTTTTAATGAAAATCCGGTTTCAAAAATCAGTTATCAGCAGGAAAAAGTTCCCAAGTCGTTTATTATTAAAACCAAAAAGTTTAAAATTAAAATTGATAAACAACCCAACGGAAATTATCTGTATCAATCCTGGGCAGCCAACGGAAAGGTGACTTCCAAACCGAGTATGATTATTTCGGACGGAGAACTGATTCCGGACGGAACAGGCGGAAATTATTATTACGAGTTTAATAATAACGGATATACTTACCAGATCTGGAGAAATTATTTAACGAGTTCGGCGAAAAAAGCTCCGTATACTTTAACGGTAACCGACAGAAACGGCAAAACAATTGTTAATCAGGATGGTTACGTGGTTAAAAATTAATTTCAATAATATATTTAGTTCCTGACTTCACCGTCAGGAATTTTTTTGTTTTTTTTAAAACAATGGAAAATTGTTTAAATTTTTATGGACCACAAAGGGTTTTACTTTTCTGGTGAAAGATAAAAACCAATAGATAGATAGATAGATAGATAGATAGATAGATAGATAGATAGAAAAAGCTGTAGTTTTTATTTTGGGGGAGTTATCTATTGAAGATATTTTTGAAATAGTAAATGGATGGCTGATTTCTAGCCCCAATTGAGCGGCATGTCTGAGCTCTTTTTAGAATTTCGGCGGCAGCTTCGCTGCCGCCGAAATTCTAAAAAAGCGAGTAGCGAAAGTGGGAAAAAGCTTCAAAGAAAAAAGATTTAGATTGGAAAGGCTAAGTTTGAGGTTAAGGCTATCCTATCTGTTTTTCCCATTTCGTCATTAAAGTTACTCTAAAAAATTGAACTCCTTCGGAGTTCTGCTGATGCATTTTCTTTTTCTGTTGTACAGATATGATTCTACAGAATATTTTACGTGTAGAAAAATGGTATTATTTCTAATATTTTGGTAAATTCACTTAAAATAATCAATATCCAATGGCTTTTACCATTAAATCGAATCTGATCGACATCGTTGCAAGGGAAACCTACCCTGCTGAAATCATTATTAAAGACAACAAAATCAGTTCAATACAAAGAATTTCAGAAAAGCAGGATACGTATGTTCTGCCCGGATTTATTGATGCACACGTTCATATTGAAAGCAGTATGCTGGTTCCGTCTGAGTTTGCAAAGATTGCGGTAAAGCACGGAACGGTGGGAACGATTTCAGATCCTCATGAAATTGCCAATGTTTTGGGAGTTTCAGGGGTAGATTATATGATCGAAAATGCTCAGAAAGTACCTTTTCATTTTTATTTCGGGGCTCCTTCGTGCGTTCCTGCGACCCATTTTGAGACGGCAGGTGCGGTGATTGATTCGGGTGATATTGACGGGCTTTTAAGCAAGAAAGAAATTGTATATCTGGCTGAAATGATGAATTTTCCGGGGGTTATTTATAAAGATGAGGAGGTTCTGAAAAAGCTGGAATCTGCGAAAAAACATAACAAGCCGATTGACGGTCATGCTCCGGGTTTAATGGGGGAAGAAATGAAATCTTATTTCAGTGCGGGAATTTCTACAGATCATGAGTGTTTTGGTTATCAGGAAGCACTGGAAAAGCTTGAATTCGGGGTGAAAGTGATGATCCGTGAAGGAAGTGCGGCAAAAAATTTTGATACTTTAATTCCTTTATTAAAAGATTTTCCGGATCAGATGATGTTTTGCTGTGACGATAAGCATCCTGATAATTTGCTGGAATCTCATATCAACGATCATGTGAAACGCGCTCTGGATTTGGGTTATGATTTGTATGATGTGCTGCGTGCTTCTTCGTACAATGTAGTTAAGCATTACAATTTACCGGTCGGATTATTGCAGATTGGCGACAATGCAGATTTTATAGAAATCGATAATCTCACGGATTTTACGATTTTAAAAACGTACATCAACGGAGCATTGGTTTCAGAAAACGGGGAATCGTTTATTGAATCTGTGGAAGCTGCGACAGTGAATAATTTTAGCTGCAGCTTAAAAAGTCCTTCGGATTTTAAGGTAAAAAGTGAAGGGGAAAAAATTCGTGTGATTGAAACGCTGGACGGACAACTGATTACAAAAGAAATTCATGCAGAAGTTTTAAATAACGATGGTTTTGCTGAATCTGATCCTGAAAATGATATTCTGAAAATTGCTGTGGTGAACCGTTATCAGGATGCGCCGGTTGCAACAGCTTTTATCAAAAATATAGGCTTAAAAAACGGAGCGATTGCTTCGTGTGTTGCGCACGACTGTCATAATATTGTAGTGGTGGGAACGAATGACGATGACATATGCAAAGCCGTGAATCTGATCATTCAGGCAAAAGGCGGAATTTCTCTTGCCCATGATGAGGAAGAAATGGTTCTGGAACTGCCGATTGCCGGAATTATGACGGATCTTCCTGCGGAAAAAGTGGCAGAAGCTTATATTAGATTAGACCGGCGCGCAAAGGAATTGGGAAGCAGATTACGAGCGCCTTACATGAGTTTGTCTTTCATGGCTCTTCTGGTGATTCCCGAGCTGAAACTTAGCGACAAAGGGCTTTTCAACGGGAAAAGTTTTGAGTTTACGGATGTCTTTATCAAGTCTGTTTAAACTTTTATTTAACCGCAAAAGAGGATATAAACTTTTATTTAAAGTTGCGAATTATATATGAAAAGTTCACAATAGCTTTTAAAAATCTTTGATTTTATTCTTTTGAGCGCTTTGATGATTATAGAAATTCGCTTTAACATTGTCTTTTGTCCCTTTTGTGGTTAATTCTGAAATTAGTTTATCAAATAAATTGTACTGCCTTTTTGTTTGTAAACCGCAAAGATGCAAGACGTATCAACTTTCAGTAATTTTTTAAGGGGAAATGAAGTCAAAGATTTCAGACTATTCTTTTTTCGTTTTCCAGATCAGCGTAAAAACGGCTTTCATTAAAGCTTTCTTTGGCAGCCTGATAACCAATGTTAAAGATCTGTTCCAGACGGTCTTTTCTTCTTTCGAATGTTCCGTAGATGGAAAGTTCCTGCGATGAGATAAACCAGTCGCAGTGATCGAATTTAATTCTTTCGATGCGGTAAGAAAGCAGATCGTACGAGCGGGAGACAATGGCTTTAATCGATTTTAAATCATTGATTTTGACGTCTTGTGGGGGAGAAACAAAAACACCGATCAGCTTATCGCAATCGTCTCTGATGATGTCGGCGGGAAAATTATTCAGCACGCCTCCGTCGCAGTACATTTCTTCATCAATGATGTACGGAGTCGTCACTCCGGGAATAGAGCACGAAGCAATAATGGCATCGACGATTTTAAAACTTTTTTCAAAGATTTTTTCGGTTCCTCCTACCAATTCTGTTGCCACAATTCTTACGTCTTTATCGAGATCGCCCAGTTTCATTTCGCCGAAAATAGGATTGAGATAATTTCTGAAAATCACCGAAGAAACCAAGCCGGGCTGGTTGAATGCAAAATGTTTCCAGTTGAAAAAGTAAACCGAATTGAAAAATTCTAAAATTTCCTCGGGCGTTTTACCCACTGCATGAAGGCAGCCTACAATGGAACCTGCGCTGCAGCACGAAAGAACATCAATATTAATATTTTTTTCCGCTAAAAATTTTAAAACTCCGGCATGTGCGATCCCTTTTGTTCCGCCACCCGATAAAACAAGCCCAACTTTCCCAAATTCCATAGATTAAAATTAAGAAAACAAGTCGATAAAAACAGATTAATTTTTCTAAATGTGGTGATTTTGCATTATTTTAACACAAATAAAATTATGCTTAAATGAATATTGATGATCTGGTCTTATTTAACCAGAAAACTATAATGATTTTTAGTATTAAGTATTTAATGTAAAGCTTTTTTAAAAGAGGTTTTCTTCAATAAGAAATAGTTTAACCCACTTTTTTATCGTACAACTTAAGTATTTTCAGAAGATCGTCATCTGTTTTCCAGGAATCTATCATAGCGAGAAGATCCGGATAAGCCGCAAATCTTACTTTCAGGCTATTTTTAAGACTGGGATTGAAAAATCCGGATTCATTGATGATTTTTTGGTTTCTGCCGTCGATTAAGAAATCTGTTCCAACAAATTTTAAGCCGCCGTGAGGAAAAAATCTGTACCAGTTCATATTTTTGCCTTCATACAAAATTTCTACAAAACCATTGTCAAAAACCATTTTCCCGGCAGAAGCATAATATTCATGAGTGGTATTATTTTCATCGGTAATCTTAATGTATTCCACATCTTTTGGTTCCACCCAAGTTTCAGATCCGGAAGAATCCCTCATTTTCATCTTAAGTAACACCGTGGCTACATAATATTTTGTATTGGAAAATTTACCTACATTTCTGATCTTCGTTTTGATGGTATCGCTGGATGTTTTCAGAATGTACTCCACAGGAAAATATCTTTTATCGTCTTTGTTCTGAGAAAATGAAAAGCTAAAGCATACAAAAAGCAACAAAAAAATGATTTTTTTCATGAATGGTGGTTTAAAAAAGCCCGGCAAATTTCCGGGCATATTATCTAAATTTATTTTTAATTATTAATATACTTTTCAAAAATTCTTGAGAAGTCTTTCTGATTATATTTATCAAAACTGTTGGTGTTCCATGCAAAAATATACTCGTTGATGGCTCTCAGTTCCTGACTTTTGGAAACGTTTTCCTGCTTTCCGGAAGCAACTGTTGTAATGGCTTTCTGGATGCTGTCGTTAGAGAAATTCAGCAAAGAATGATTGTGGTGAACTTCCTGCTGAATCGCCAAAAGTGCTTTATACAGATCTTTCAACTGATCGATCTGACCTTTTGCAACGCTGATCATCAAAGGAACATTCCCGATATTGAAAGAAATTTCTACATCAAGATCGATGGTTCCCGCCGTCTGCAAAGCAATATTCGAGAAAGGAAACTGATAATATTCGTATCTCTTTAAGACTCTTTTTTTATCTAATGCACTGGCTCCGTCGATATGGATTAAAGCTCTGTTGGTAAAGCAGTATTCGTCTCTTTTCGATTTAATTAAAAAGAAAATTTTCTCGTTATCTTCGGAAAGGATATAATCGTCCGAATCTACTTTATCATAATCCTGAGAAGGGATAATTTTTCCGATATCTCCTAATCCCAGAGCTTCCGCAGCTAATTTTTTAAACATAGTTTGTTGTATTTGTATTTTATTTCCGGAATAAAATTAAGAAAATAACTGAGATAAAATCAAAAAAAATCATCTTAAAGAATGTTTAAATTTGATTAAATATTCAAAAATTTCATTCATTTTTTAACGCAAAGTTTTTATTTAAAGATTTAATTATTGAAGTGAGCAAAGAAGAATCAACAAGTTGATTTGATGAAGCAATGTTTTCAGGTTTCGTGAAGCAAATTTTATTTGCCTTTGCTTTCTAAGAATAATGTGTAAAGTTGAATTAAAACTTTGCGCGGTAAAATAATCGAATCATAAAATTTTAAATATCAAATTGAAACAGATCCTTTTCAAAGAGAAAAACCACAGACTTCTGATCTGTGGTTTTGATATTGTTGAACTTTGTCAAAGATTTTCAACTTTGTCAAAGATTTTCAACTTTGACAAAGTGAAAAATTAAATGTGGATTACTTCACCGTAAGCAGCCGCTGCAGCTTCCATAATGGCTTCAGAAACTGTCGGGTGCGGGTGAATAGATTTGATGATCTCGTGACCTGTAGTTTCCAGTTTTCTTGCAACCACTGCTTCCGCTACCATATCTGTAACACCTTCTCCGATCATGTGGCAACCTAACCACTCTCCGTATTTAGCATCGAAAATAACTTTAACGAAACCATCCGTATTTCCGTTTGCCGTTGCTTTTCCACTTGCCGATAGAGGGAATTTTCCTACTTTAATTTCGTATCCTTTTTCTTTAGCCTGTTTTTCTGTAAGACCGACTGAAGCTACTTCTGGGTGACAGTACGTACATCCCGGAATATTGCCATAATCGATTTTCTCAACGTGCATTCCTTTGATTTTTTCAACACAGGTAATACCTTCTGCTGAAGCAACGTGTGCCAAAGCCTGAGTAGGAATGATGTCTCCGATTGCATAATAACCCGGAACTGAAGTTTCGTACCATTCATTGACCAGAACTCTTCCTTTGTCTGTCTGGATTCCCACTTCTTCAAGACCGATGTTCTCAATGTTTGCAGCGATTCCTACAGCAGATAATAAAATATCAGCTTCAAGAACGATGTTTCCTTTTGCTGTTTTTACGGTAGCTTTTACGCCCTCTCCGCTTGTATCAACGCTTTCTACGGAAGCATTGGTCATAATCTCGATTCCTGATTTTTTCAGAGATTTTTCTAAGTGCTTAGAGATTTCCTCATCTTCTACAGGTACGATGTTTGGCATAAATTCTACAACGGTTACTTTTGTCCCCATTGTATTATAGAAATCGGCAAATTCTACCCCGATAGCTCCGGAACCTACAACGATCATAGATTTTGGCTGCTCAGGAAGAGACAATGCCTGTCTGTATCCGATTACTTTTTTACCGTCCTGTGGCAAGTTCGGCAATTCTCTTGAACGCGCTCCTGTTGCGATGATGATGTGCGTTCCTGTATATTCAGTTACTTTTCCTTCTTTATCGGTAACGGAAACTTTTTTACCTTTCTGTACTTTTGCAGTACCCAGAATAACATCGATTTTATTCTTTTTCATCAGGAATTCAATTCCTTTGCTCATTTTCGATGCAACGCCACGGCTTCTCTGAATTACGTTCGGAAACTCAAAGCTAGCTTCCACTTTGTTCAATCCATAATCTTCAGCATGATTGATATAATGAAAAACCTGAGCCGACTTCAATAAAGCTTTGGTAGGAATACATCCCCAGTTAAGGCAGATTCCTCCTAAATTTTCTTTTTCAATGATTGCTGTTTTGAAACCTAATTGTGCCGCTCTGATTGCTGTAACGTATCCACCAGGACCACTTCCGATGACAATAATATCGTAATTCATTAGTTTAAAATTTTTATGCGAATTTAAGGAAAAATATCGGATGTATGGCATTCTGACGAAATTGATCCCGGAAGGTTTTATTTCCGATTGTCTGGCTTATTTTACTTTATCTTAAGCTTTAAAAGTTGTTCATATTATAAAAGCATCAAAAATTAGAAATAGTTTTTAAATATTATCCAAAACATCATTCGATTAATATTATCAATACAATTTATTAAAACTATTAAAAATGATAGTTAAAAATTAAATTTCATATTAAAATTTTAATACTTTTGAAGCAATCAACTAAAATTAATATGTATGAAAAAGATTTTTTCGATTTTTGTGATGTGCGGAATTTTTGCAAACGCTCAAGTTGGAATAAGTAAAAACTTACCAACCAGCACATTAGACATTAACGGATCTGTAAGCGCTAATTACAGACAGGTGACTGCAACTGCTTATTCCATCGTTGCCAACGATCATTACATCACTTATAATGGCACTGCCAATTCTACGTTTACGCTACCGGTAATCGGTTCCGGAGCCTCAAGTTTTACGGGAAGAATTTATAAGATAAAAAATATTTCTGCTTTCAATATTACTTTACAGGCTTCAGGGGGAAATACGCTAAGAATAGACAATACTCCGGTTTCTACATTTATCATTCCTACTGGAGCATATGCAGAAGTGGTAAATAACAGCAACACTACCGGAGGAACATGGGATCTTTCTTTTATTACGCTGCCGAAGCCTAATAATGTGGAAATCTACGGAACACAGCTTTCGATACCGCCGCACGCTTCGGGAACAGCTCCGGTTGCCGACTGGACCGGACATTCTAATACAGCATATGATACGGGAACAGGAACTGATGCATGGTGGGTCATCAGCAAAGCATCTACATCGTTCTCGGTAGGAACAGGTTTTTCCAATGCGAGCAGAATGACTCTGGTTTACGAGTATCAGGGAACTCCTTTTAATATTACCAATATGAATCCTTCGCTTACCGCAGGAAACAATTCTAGTTTTCCGGATGTTTTCATTGCTTCTTTTGTAAGCCTTGCCAATAACGGAACTTCTGGTAAAACGAGACTTACGGTTTCTGTTGCGCGCGTGGATTTTATAGGAAACAACGGCTCCAACAACAGTAACTGGACCGGAACATTCCTTTTAAATCTATTGCTTGCAAGAAAGGTTTATTAATAAGCCTGTTTACACTTTTTTTAACCGCAAAAAGTCACCAAAGATGAACTAAAATTTTATTTAAAAACTGATCATTATAAATGAAAAAGCTCATAATCGTTTTTAAAAATCTTTGATTTTTATTCCTTAGGTTAGAACATAAAAAAACAGGCTATCTGTATTGGATAGCCTGTTTTTATTGTATTGGGAAATTACATTTTTCTTAGTAATCTCTTCTGACTCTGGTACTTTTCATTTAAAGCTCTTAATTGATCCTGCTTCATTTTTTTGGTTGCAAGCGGATGATTCATAATTGCTTTTTTCTCAGCTTTATATCTTCTGTCAAGCTCTCTCGATTTGCTACTGATCAACTCACTTTTTGAAGGATGTGGAGGTGCAGGTGGACGTTTCTGTCCGTAAGCATTCATTGATAATCCTACTAATAAAACGGTTGATATAAATAACTTTTTCATAATATTTACTTTTTTTGAATGAATTTATCATGAAATTCATTCCTGTTCGGTTTAAATATTACACATATCATACCATAATTTTTTTACGCCGGACTACTCAACCTCAATATTTTGTTTCAAAGGCAGATTTTTGGAAGAGTTTCCGACAAAGATTCTGTACGTTCCTTTTTCCACGATCCAGTTCATTTTTTCATCTAAAAACTGTAATTCTTTCACCGGAATTTTAATCGAAATCTGTTTGGATTCTCCGGGTTTTAAATAAATTTTCTGAAAACCTTTCAACTCAATAACCGGTCTGGAAACTGAAGCCAACAGATCTTTTACATACAACTGAACGACTTCGCTTCCTGCTTTCGAACCTGTATTTTTCACAGTCACTTTTGCGACAATTGTATCATTTTCAGAATATTTTGTTTTATTTAACTGTAAATCTGAGATTTCAAAAGTGGTATAGCTTAATCCAAAACCGAAAGGATACAACGGTTCGCCGCTCAGATCGTAATAATCATTTCCTCTTCCTGTCGGATGATGGTTGTACGTCAAAGGCAACTGACCTTCTTCTGTTGGAAAAGTGATCGGCAGTTTTCCTGACGGATTTTCTGCTCCGAAAAGTACTTTTGCCACAGCGTTTCCGCCTTCTTCTCCGGGATACCAGACATCCAGAATGGCTCCTACCTTATCTTTCCAATCTGTTGTTTTTATGGCAGAACCACCCACTAAAACAACTGTCGTGGGTTTATTTAATTTTGATATTTCATGGATGAATTTTTCCTGATTCCCGGGAAGACTTAACGAAGAGCGATCCTGAAATTCCCCTTCATGAATTCCGGCTGTAACAATGATGTAATCTGCATTCTGAACCTGTTTCAAAGCATCATTAAAATCTTTTCGGTAGTCATGTAAGCCATAGTTCCAGATCAGTTCAATATTGGCTTCTCCCCTGTTTTCGTGAAATTCAATCACAATATCATATTTCTGGCCTTTAGTAAATTCTACCTCAACGGTTTTGGTGGAATAGCTGAGTTTTTCCCAATTGTCAATTAACAATGAACCATTTAAAAACAACCGGAAACCGTCGTTTCCTCTTAAACCTAACTGATATTTTCCCGATTTTGGAGCTTCCAATTTTCCTGTCCACCGAACGCTGTAATTGTCGGGCTGCAGTTTTTCAGGATTGGGAGAATACAAAGTCCATTTGAAATTGATCTGTTCGTCCTGTTTTTCAAATTCAGGTTTTCCTTTTAATTCTGAATCTGAAAAGTAACTTCCTTTTAGACCTTTTTGATTTTCAAAAGACAAAACTTCAGCAGGAACCGTCATAAATTCTTTTATATTCCAGTCGATTCCTTTTGAATAAGTGATTTCGATATTTTTATTTTCAGCTAAATTTTTAATGCCATCCAAAATACTCACCTTTTTATTTCCCGGTCCGGAATAACCGCCTAATCTTGCATCAACAGCATCTGTTCCGACTACTAAAATCTTTTTATATTTTTCTGAAATCGGAAGCGTCTGCTGATTATTCTGAAGCAAAACAAAAGATTCTGCCGAAGCTTTTTCCGCTAATTTTTTGTGATTGATTTTCTTTAATTCTTCTATATCTTTATTAGAGACATAAGGATTTTCAAACAAACCGAGTTCAAATTTTGCTCTTAAAACTCTCGCGACTGCATTATCAATTCTTTCCTGAGAAATTCTTCCGTCCAAAAACGGAGGAATAAAAAGTTTATAATGTTGATATTCCGTTTGAAAAATCACATCAAGCCCCGCATTGATCGCCTGTGCAGAAGCATCATCGTAATCTTTTGCCGTAAAATGCAGCACATTTGCTCCACCAACTGCACTTGCATCGCTGATGACAAACCCCTTGAAATTCCAGTCCTTTTTTAATTTTTCTGTTAACAGCCTATGATTTGCCGTTGAAGGTCTTCCGTCCAGTAAATTGTAGGAAGTCATTACCGAACGGCTTTTTCCCTGTTGAAAGGCTTTCTGAAAAGGGATTAAATGGGTTTCTTCCAGATATCTTTTACTCCAATGAATCGGATATGAATCTCTTCCGCCTTCTCCAACATTGGCTAAAAAGTGTTTCGGAGTGGTAATAATTCCCTGATTTTCAAAGGAACTGACGAAATTGACACCCATCACGGAAGTCAGAAACGGATCTTCACCATAAGTTTCCTCTGTTCTACCCCATCGAACATCGCTTGCTAAATTCACAACCGGCGTCAGAATCTGACGGATTCCTCTCAGTTTAGACTCTTTTGCAATCGCTATTGAAACTTCTTTCATCAACTCAGGATTGAAGGTTGCCGATAAACCAATTGCCTGTGGAAAAGCAGTTGCTCCTTCACGCATTAATCCGTGCAAAGCTTCATCGAAAGGAATAATCGGAATTCCCAGTCTCGATTCTTCCACAAAATATTTTTGAATGGCATTGATTTTTTTTGCGAGTCTTTCTGCATCTTCATTGGCATTATATTTCAGCATTTGTCCTGCAACTCCGCCTCCCTGATTTCCTGCGCTTACCTGTAAACCGAAGATTCCGTGGAAATACTGATCTTTCGGAACGTTATCCAAATCTCCGGGAATCATGAAGCACTGCCAGAATTTTTCTTCGGGTGTCATGCGTTTCAATAGATCCTGAACTCTGGCTTCAACAGGTTGTTTGAGGTCTTTGTATAGTGGTTTTTGAGCTATAATAAATGTTGTGCTCAATAATGAGATTGCTATGATTTTAAAACGAAATTTAAAGAACATACATAATTTGATTTAATTATTGTTCTTTTGTCTTAAAACAAAAGAACCAAAAATTCAAGACTTGGAACTCTCCGCTAAAAATTAAAATTTAATCCTAAAATTCCCAAAACTTGCGCGAATTTGGTATTAGTTCTTCGGTTCAATATCTGTGTCGCGCTTTAAACAATGGGAATTTCTTAACGGATTAAGTTTTAATTTTCTTAACGCTTCGATTTCCTAGGTCGTTTTTGATATAAAAATAGTCACAATTTGAACTACTGCGTAATCTGGATTACGGTTGAATATTTTAACTGGTTTCTTTCCTTTGGTAAATTGATTTCGATTGAATTTCCGGTTTGTTTCCACTGGATTTTATTGGATAATCCTAAAATTTTCAATGATTTTGGTTTAAAATTTTCAGGAATAACGAAATTTAGGATTGATGGAGCCTGATAATTTGTTTTTTCATCCAGATGAAAAATATTCACTGTTTTTCCGTCTTTGCTTTTCGTGTAGTAAAAATTTCCGTCGTGATAAGGGGCAACACTTCTTGTTGCAAAAACAGCCGACTGGTTTTTATCCATCCAACTTGAAATTTCTTTCAGTCTTTCGTAAACAATGGGATCGTAGTCTCCATTCGGTCCGGGAGCAATATTCATGAGGTAATTTCCGCCTCTTGAGATGATTTTAATTAACGTTTCGATGATTTTCTGAGAAGATTTGTAATTGTCGTTGGGAACATAGGAAAACGAATCTCCCATCGTAATGCAGCTTTCCCATGGAATGGAAAGTGGCTTTTCCGGAACCGCCTGTTCCGGCGTGACATAGTTTTCCCATTTTCCGGGAACGGTACGGTCTACAACAATGATTCCGGGTTGATTTTTACGCGCCATGGTTCCGATCTTATCCATATCGATGTCCTGTTCAACTTTGATGGTTCTCTGCCATTCTACATTGGGATCGATGGTATTAAAGGGACGAACCCAGCCTCCGTCTAACCAAAGAATGTCAATTTTGCCATAATTGGAGGTGATTTCGTTGAGCTGATTAAACGTAAAATTTTTAAAACTGTTCCATTTTTCAGGATATTTTTTAGGATCATAGTTTACATTTCGGTCTTTTGGCGGAAAATACGACCACCAGTAATCGTCGGAATGCCAATCGGGTTTTGAAAAATAAGCTCCGATTTTAAACCCGCTATGTCGGAATGTATTGAAAATTTCTTTTGTTACGTCTGCTTTTGGCGTTTTGGAAAAAGGCGTTTTGGAAGAAGTAATTTTATAATCAGACTGTTGGGTATTAAACATTGCAAAACCGTCATGATGTTTTGTTGTAAAAACCACGTATTTCATTCCTGCTTTTTTTGCAGCTTCTGCCCATTTCTGCGGATTGAACTGAACCGGATTGAAAGTTGTCTGAAGATTTTCATAGTTTTTTACGTATTCGTAGTATGATTTTCCGTGTTCGGGTTTTCTCTGTGTCCATGATTCGTCTTCGGGACAGAGGCTCCAGCTTTCGACAATTCCCCATTGGCTGTAGGTTCCCCAATGCATGAAGAGTCCGAATTTTAGATCCTGCCAGTTTTCCAGATTTTGCACAACAAGCGGATCGGTAGGTTTCTGATAGCCTTCAGAAACATTGTGAGCCTGAGAAAAAAAAGCGGATGACGTAAGAAGTGATGAAAGGATTATGGTTTTTGCTTTTTGTCTGATGAACATTGACGTTTAGTTTTTGCTAATTTAATATTTCACCGGAAATTTTTAACCACAAAAGGCACAAAAGTTTTTCCTGACACATAAGTCAAATAAGTTTAGTTTAATTATATATTTTAGAAGATCACATAAGAAGAAAATCAAAGATTTTATAGAGTAATGCAACTCATGTTGATGAAGTTTAAAATCTAAGGTGACTTATGTGGTTAAAAAATACACTTATATTTCAGTCTGTAAAACTTTCATTTTGATAACAATAAATTTTTAAATGCAGATTCCACTGTTGAATAGGAAAATTTAAAGCCGCTTTTGATTAATTTTTCAGGGTAGACATTCCGGCTTTTTAATAGTAATTCGGTTTCGGTGTTTAAGAATATTGATGCGATTTCCAATTGCCAAACCTGTGCATTTATTCCAAACGGGATTTCCATTTGTTTTCTTAATTTTTTCATGAATTCTTTGTTGAATAAAGGATGGGGAGCTGTAATATTGATACTTCCTGAGATATTTTCATGTTCAATGATGAATTCTACAGCTCTGCAAAAGTCTTCAATATGAATCCAGCTTACGTTTTGGTTTCCTCTTCCCTGTTTTCCGCCCAATCCGAATTTGGTCAGACTCTTCAGTTTAGGAAGAGCTCCGCCGTTATTTCCTAAAACAATGGAAGTCCGTAACGCAACTTTTCGTAGATTTTCTGTTTCTGATTTAAAAAATTCATTTTCCCAGCTTTTACAGATGTTCATGGAAAAATCGTCACCAATGATTCCGTTTTCTTCTGTGTTCAAAAGTTTTTCTGAATGAACGTAAATGGTTGCGGAACTTGCATTGAGCCAGATTTTGGGTTTATGGATACATTCATCAATTGCCTGCTGAAGAACTTTTGTGCTTTCAATTCTTGAATTGTAAATTTCTTTTTTGTTGTTTTCCGTATATCCGCAATCGACGGATTTGCCGGCAAGATTGATCAGAACATCAGAATTATCGAGGATATTTTTCCATTCTCCTAACGTTTTAGCATTCCAGAATATTTCGTTTTGGCGTTTTGGATTCCGGGTTAAAATATAGACCTGATTTCCTTTTTCAGTAAAATATTTTTCGAGGTTTTTACCGAGAAAGCCTGTTCCGGCGGCGATGATTATTTTCATTTTTGGTTGATTGCATTTAGTTGATTGTTAATGGATTTAAATATTGAGATGCTTTCCTTCGTCAAGCTCAGGATAAATTTAAAGCTCAGCATGACATCGCTAATATTAATTGTTTAGCAAACGCCCGATAAATATCCGCATGAACATTTTACTTTTTACTTGGTTGTTTTTACTTTTAGATCAGATACTTTTTTGTTTTTACTTCAATTTCAGAACCTTCTGCAAGCATTACAGACATTGGTTTCCTATGATTTAAACATTCAAAATCATTCCCGTATACTTTTTGAAAATTTATTTTTAACTGATAGTTTTTGATTAAATAATAATTCCATTTCGGATGGCAGACTTGATATTCTGATGTTTTATTTTCTTTTTTTGTGAAACCGTAATAATGTTCAGTAATGAACTCAAATTCAGAATTGTTTTCCATTTTTAATGGTTCACTTTCTGCACTGATCTCTATTGAATGCCATTCTTTATCTTTCCAAGAGTATTTTATCAGCAGTTCTTGATCTTTTTGATGAATGATATTTTTCATGGGCATTGTTTTATAATTTTCTTTGTAAACCGAATTTGCCACAAAACTTAAAGCCGGTTTCGGAACAATTTCTTTAATGAAAACAACTCCTCTTTTCCAATCATTACCTTCTTTTTTCTTTACATAAAATCTTAAATTTACTTCTTCGAAATTTCTGTGAAAAGGAATCGGAAGTCCGAGTAATTTTGTATTTAAAAACATAAACCCGACTACACTTACATAGCATTTTCCCTTGTAAAAATCAAGTTCTGTACCTTTGGGAAGATATTTTTCTAAAACTTCGGGATTGATTTCGTAGTTGATGATGGCTAGTTTTCGCCATTCGGCTTTTAGGAAGTTCATTATTTTTGGTTGGTTTTTATTCGTTGATAGTTTTTAATGTTGAGATGCTTTCCTTCGTCAAGCTCAGGATAAACTTAAGCTCAGCACGACATCGTTCATACTAAACGTTTCGACGCTCGCTTCGCTCGCGCTTTATTCCATTTTTCTTCGCTAATTTTTCATTATTTTCTGCGGTGAATTTTATCAATTTGTTTCTCTCTAAAAGAAAGTTTTTCATGTAATTTTTAAGAAACAGAGTATCAAAAATTTTTCCGATGATTCCGAAAGGGGAATGAAATTCGAAAATATCTGTCATGATTGTGTTTTTACCTTCCTGCCTGAAAATATGCTGATGATTCATGGATTTGAAAGCGCCCTTCAACATCATATCTGTGAAATGATAAGGTTTCTTCATGCTGATAATTTTTGTAGTCAAGGTTTGCTCGATTCCTAAATGTTTTGCTTTCCATGTTACCGTTTCGCCTTCTTCGATGAGTCCTGAAGTTCGTCCTGCGATTGCTTTTTCTCCTGTTTTAAAAGTTGATTTCTAATGCAGATCGATGTCTCTCGCAAGATCAAAAACAGTTTGAATGTCGGATTTGATGATGGTATCTAAATAGATTGTTGACATTTTAAAAAGTTTGTTTTTTAGTTTTTAAAGATTCATCCAGATTAAAATGGCTAAAACAGTTATTCGGAAAACGATCCATGAAATTGTCGGAAGAGGGTTTAATTTTAAAATTCCGCATCTTCTGAGATGTTCTAAAAGCATGATAAAAACAACGGTTCCAAAATAAATAACTGATGCATTTGCATTGAGATTAAGAAATAAAGCCGGAATCAGAAGTAAAGTGCCGATTAAAGAAACCGTCATCATATTTCCGAGATAATTCCAGATTTTATCTTTTAAATAGGTTTTTAAAATTAAAGTCTGCCAAACGATTTGTCCGCAACAGATCGCAAATTCTCTCCAAAAATTCTGAGTGAGATTTAATCCCAATTTAGGTAAAAATATGCTTAAAATATACCCTGAAAAAATGACCACAAAAGCGATGTAAGCCAATCTGTATTTTAGATTGAAATCCGGAACACAAGCTTCTTCATGCTGATCTTTTGCGGAAGGAATAATCTGCTTCCGGTTATAAGAAACAAAGGAATACAGCTTTTTGAAAAACCAGTGCAAAGGCTGAATCCTTGCAATTTTTTCAAGCTTTGGAAAAGAATTTCCGATGATTAACAAAAGACTTTCTAAACCATAAATTACTGTATTTTTTTCGTGATCGACTAATGCGATTTCGTTTTTTGCACGGTTGAAATCAATCAGGTCTTTATTTTTGAAACTCAGATCTGTAAAGGCTTCTCTTCCGTTTTCATCGAGCATTCCGCATTTGATGAAGCCTTTTGAATAGATGTTGCACATGGGACATTCGTTGTCGTAGATGAGGGTGTGGTTTTTTAGGGTTTTCATGGTGATTAATTTTACAGGTTTAAAAAGTCTCCTCGTGTTCTTTTGTTTTGGACTTTGAATGTAAAATACATCCAGATTTTAAATATGAGTGTTTTCATTTTTAATGATTTTATCTTTGTTCATAGCGTGTTTACGGCCTTTCAGGAAAAGCAGCAGGTTCAGAAGCATCATAATTCCCAGGTAAATAGAAAATTTACCGATCTTTTCACTCATGTCTACCACAAGACTTTCTAAAGTTTCTATTCTGTAGAACTCGATGATGCATAGGGCAAAGCCAATGTTCAGCAGGTAGAATCCTATTTTGAAAAGGGAGTTTGTTGCCATGGCAATATCTTCTTTCTGGTGGAAAATATCAATCATAAAAGTCTTTGAGTTTTTGAACAGAAATTGCGAAACAAAAACGGTAAGCGTAATTACGATTGGCAAATAAATCATATACGCTGAAAAATTGTACGTTGCTGTGGTAAGAATAGTTGCTGTCATAATAGTTTATTTTATGGTTAAATTTTTTCTAAGGAAATAAAGGGTAAAAATGTTGATATAGTGTAACACACAAAGAATCAGCATGATATTTCCGATGCGTATTGCAGTAACTGAAAGAACCTGTTCAAAAGAGGCAACCCTGTCCCAGCTTGTCAGGCTAATGGCAATATATCCCAGATTCACAAGGTAATAACAGGCTAAAAGTATTCTGTTGATCGTAAGGCAAAGATTTTTGTCGTGGATGAGGTATTCCAGATACAAATTTCCTGCAAGATAACATCTTCGTCCTACGTCAATGGTAATGTAAGAACTGGCTGCCAGAAAAATCATGTATGAAACAATATTGAACATCTTATAGTTTTTATATTTTCAATAATTTTTGAAATTTTATTTTAAAAAAATTGATTACTCTATTTTATTTTGCTGCATCGTTTTAATATTATAAAATCCATATATCAAATAGTATATATTAAAAAATACGCCTCCGATGCCCATAAAGTTTATTACAAAATCCTTTCTGAAATCAATCAGATATACTGCAGTAAAATACAGGATAATGAAAAACAGAATAACGCCGCAAAAATAATATCTGTGAAATCTGCTTTTGCTAAGTGAAACTCTCAATAAGAAGCCTATCAGATTTGAAATACCGACATAGAAAAGAGCGATAAAAAAATCTGATCTCTGTGTTTTCTGATAGTAATTAACCGCAACGGGCAAAAAGAATACAAGGCTTACAACTGTTTGAAATATTACTTCTCCTTTTAAAATTTTACGTTCCATGTTTTTGAGTTTTTATTGTTATTGTATTTTCAATAATTTATGAAAGTTTATCTGAAATAAAAAAGGAAAATTTCCTTTTTTATGCTTCAACTATTTGTTTGAGATTCTTCACTTCACTTTTGAACTTCTTCCATGAATCTTCAGTGTATGTCCAGAATGGCAACCAATTATTTTAACAAATTGGTAATTTTCCCAACCAGCCAATGATCGTCACTTTTTATCGCGAGATCCATGATATTGTTGATTTTTCCTGTTACGGAACTGAAATCGTCCATTAATTTGATGAACTCTTTTGCTCCTTCGGAATCTTTATCTTCAATATTTTTCAGTTCTTCCAAAAAAGAAATAACGGGCTCAATTTCTCTTTTTCGACGTTCTTTTGTAATCTGCTTGAATAAAAACCAAACGTCTCTTTCCGCAACAAAATATTCTTTCCGGTCGCCTTTTACAAATTCTTTTCTTACGATTCCCCAATCCATCAGCGCACGGAGATTCATATTGGCGTTTCCTCTTGAAATTTCAAGCTGCTCCATTACCTCATCGGTAGAAAGTGCTTTACCACTTGCCAAAAGCAGGGCATGAACCTGCGCCATGGTACGGTTGATCCCCCAATTGGTCGCAAATGTACCCCAAGTCTGAATGTATTTTTCTTTAGCTTCTGAAAGTTGCATTTTGTTTTACTTTTAGTTTCTGATACAAATGTAATAATAATTTTCGAACTTTCAATAATTTTTGAAAGTTTATTTAAAATAAAAACAGACATCCTTTGAGAATGCCTGTTAACACTAACTTTAATTTTTTATAATTTTAAATACGTCCCATTGTTTTCCATATAAACATCTCATTAAATAAACACCTTGAGGATAGGAAGTAATATCTATTTTATTATTTCCTTTTGGTAATTTTTCCTGTTTGATTAAAATTTTACCACTGAAATCATATAGGTATAATTCATCAATCTGTTTATTCGACTGTATGTTAATTAATCCTTTTGTAGGGTTTGGATAAATTTTAACCTTTGGATTTTCTTCATATTCAAGTTCTACCTCAATTTTTTTGTTAATAAATTCATTATTAGAAGGCTTCTGACAAGAAGGTATTGTTGAACGTTGCAGAATAAGCCTCAACAATAGATCATTTAACTTTTCCACTTCGTAAGAATCTGTTGTTGGTTCGATGTGATGATTTCCGATTCCACTGTGGTTGGTAAGGAATGTGTAGGTTCCGTTTGTAAGCAAAGCAAACGTTCTCATAATATATTCCGTTTCTTTATCTGTATTACTCGCTGCCAAAGGAATAATTGTAATTCCTTTTTTTGCTGCCAGTTTTATTTTATTATATATTTTATTAATATTTTCTTCAGAATAATGTGGAGATGCATCAAGAATCAGAAAAATAATTTTTGTAGAATTTTCTTTGCTCCAGCTAAGTTTATCAATTGAAGAATCCAATGCTTCAACAACTGCTTCAGGAGTATCTCCACCTCCATTAGCATTTTGTTTTTTAATAAAATTCACCAAATTTTCAGCTCTGTCGGAAAAATTAAATTCACGCGTTACATATTCATCACCTTGATCTCTGTAAAATACAGAACCATAACGAACGTCTGTTGTATTCTGAAGTTTTTTTTCAACTTTTCTCAGCACATCCAATAATTCTGCCTGTAAATAAGAAATCTCATCCCCCATAGATCCTGTAGCATCTACAACAAAAGCTAAATCTAAATTTCTTTTTTGAAGACATGGTGTATCTATTGTAATTATATTTTCACCCTTTTTAAATAAATTTGCTTTAGCTGACAAAGTTTTTCCTTTATCGTCTGTTATATAATATTTCTTTGATAAAGATTGATAATCTATTCTTGGAGCGATCCATAATTCTGCGTTTCCTTTATTATCCGAAACAGCTTCCCAAATAATTTCTTTCTTATCATTCAACAACCTTAATTTCTTACCAATAACTGGTTTTTTGTCTTTATTAACCAACTGAACAGAAACCCTTTTATCCGGGAAAAGTTTCCATTGATTTTTATATTCTGATAAAACAGGAACCGCCATATCCTGCCAGTAATTCCATTTTGAGAAATCATTTACTTCTCCTGCTGTAAGTTTTCCTGCATCCGGAAATTCTTCATAAATTTTTGTTTTCTTACCTTTTGCTTTGGATTTACTAATCTTTACACCTGATATCGATTTTGCTCCCGCAGCAGATAAACTTCGCGGTGAAGATTCAATCTCCATAGCCACGACCGATTTCGGTTTCGGACAGCCGTTATATTCCGGTAATCCGGGAACGGTAGGACACGCATCGTCTTTATCCAGAATTCCGTCGCCATCTGTATCAGGCCACGGACAGCCGTTGTTTTCTGCGGGTCCGGCAACCGTCGGACAGGCATCATCTTTGTCTATTATTCCATCTCCGTCGGTATCAGGAAAAGGACAGCCGTTATTTTCTATCGGTCCCGCAGCTTCTTTACATTGGTCTTCTTTATCGGGAACGCCGTCTCCGTCTGTATCTGGGAACGGACAGCCTTTATTTTCTATCGGTCCTGCGATTTCCGGACATTTATCTTTTCGGTTTTTAACTCCGTCCTGATCTTTGTCTTTTTCAATGCTTAATTTCTCTTTTTCAGTTTGATGATCTGTTGCTGTTTTGGTTTTACAGCCCATTACCAACATCAAAGCCAATATGGTAGTTCCTAGTTTTTTCATATGTATTATTTTTCTGGAAAATATAATCATTTTCCGTTTCTCTGTTTTAAGGATGTAGATTTTCGGAAAAGTTGCAGTTGAATTAATATTTTATTGATTATCCTTTATTGATCATAATGCTTAATTTTCACGCAAAGGGATCGCTAAGATTCTTTTATATACCAACTGTTTTTAAGTTCGCAAAGGTGCTTCGACAAGCTCTGCATAAACTATTCACTCAGCAAAGAGCTCAAAGGATATTTAAATTATGACAAATTACGGACAATCACAATATTCTTTATTAAAACTTTACCCTCTTCATTTCTATAATTTAATTAATTATAAATCAAATATTTAAAAATTCCACGACTTTAAAATAAGCTTTAAGGCTGAATTCTGACTTTTATCCCTTCATTCCAAAATTTTGCTTCCGGCATATAATAAAGGTATGCGTTGCTTGCTTTTCCTGTATATTCTCCCGCAAATTCCACCTTCAGATCCAGATTAATGGTTTTTATTTCATTGGCATCAAAATGTTCCCAATACAGAACCAGATAATTATCAAAAATTTCGTAATAGGAAACCTGCTTTTTATCCAGAAGATCTTTCAGCAAAGCATTCTGTAAAGTTAATCCTGCCGGAATTCCTATTTTCGCGGTCACCATTGGAAGCTGATTGTTTATCTTATTCTGAATGGTAATTATCATTCGGTCTGTCTCGCCTGTTTTTGCTGTTTCAGATTTTAATTTTGTATTCAGGATTAAAGGAATTTCTGCACTTTTCGGAGCTTTTAACGTGTAATATTCATAATCCAGTTTGTAAGGAAGGCCTCTTTTTGTAGGATAATTGATGCTGATTGTATTTTCTCCGTTTTTAAAAGCAGAACCCACCGAATTATTCGTTCTGATCTCTGCTCCGTTTACTTTTATCAAAGGTTTTTCTGTGCCATATAATTTTTCATTTTTTGAAAAAAATACAGATAATGCTTCCAAAGCCAAAGTTGTTGCCTGAGTAGAACCGAAGCCATAATATCCGTTGAAATTGATCAGATGATCTGCAACTTCTGCAATTTTTAACTGGCTCAACTGTTCATCTTTCTGCAAAGCCATCAGATAAAGTGATAGTGTTTCTGCATTCGCAGAAAATCCTCCGGAACCTGTAAAAGTGGTTTTTGTTTTTAAACTTTTCCCTTCAAACTGATTGTTTAAAATTGCTATCAAGTCTTTATACTGCTGATTTTTGCCTAAATTATAAGAAATATTTGCCATTAAAGCCAACTGATAAGCATCTTTTGTCGCCAAAGCACGTTTCAGATTGATTTCGTAGGCATCGTCAAGATTTCTGATTCCCGTTTTAGACAAAGCATATAAAACATACATATTTCTCGACCATGCAAAATCTGAATACGGAATGCTTTTTTCATAGTTTCTTCTTACTTCAAACATTCCGTTCTGATTTTTTTTGGATAAAATAAAAGAGGTAAGATCCTGAATGATTTTAGGTTCAATATTCACATATTTTTTCAGATCTTTAAATTCAAGCAATGCAAAAGCAGAAAGTGCAACATCCGATTCCGAAGATCCGAAGTAAGTGAATCCGCCGTCTCGGTTTTTATAGCTCAGCATTTTCTGATAGCCTTTTTTCATATTCCTGATCACCAGATTTTCGGTTTCCGGTGTAATTCTTTTAATCTGTTTTAAATAATCCAGAATGAAAATATTTGGATAAACGGTTGAAGAAAGCTGCTCAAAACATCCGTAAGGTTCTCTTTTCAGGCGTTCCATATTTTCAAACATCTGCAATGCATTGTTTTCATACACATAATAAGACGAAAAGAAACTGCCTTCAATATAATGCGGAATATCAATTTTGAGGTCTTCTGTTTTGTTATTGATAACTGAATAACGGTGAGGAAATCCTTTTTCCTCCACTTTAAAGGGAAGAATCATAGTTTCTCTGAAATCTTCTGATCTTACGGTAAACTGAATATTCGATTCCACCACTTGATTGGTCTGGATTTTCACAAATAATCTGCCTGACTCCAAAGGTTTCAAAGTAATCGCACTATCTGATTGTACCACGTTCACACGATTCGGAACAATAACGTCCATCATTATCTTTTTGGTTTCCGGAGAATTGTTTTTAACCACCACCGGAATCATCATCTGATCTGTTCTTGTAAGATATTGCGGAAGTTTCGCATCTATGGAAATCAGACTTTGAGCCGCATAAGTTGTTTCATCACGCCCGATTAAACCTGAAGAGGAAATTCCTTCCGTCATGATTCTGAAAGTAGAATTGGCATCGGAATTATAAAATTCAACCTGTGCTTTTCCGTTTTTCCCTGTTTCCAATACAGGATTCCAATACAGAGCTTCACGATAATCGTGTCTGTAAGAAGTATTTGTCGTTTTATAGACAGGATAAGAAAAATTTCTTGTGTATTCGTACGAAACCAGACTGTCATTGGGAATATTCACCAATGCATAATATGATTTCGGCGTTACATCAAATTTTATCTGAGACCGGAAATTCTTCAAAGAATTAATAACGATCACACCATTTGCACCTCTGTTTCCGTAAATAGCAGTTGCAGCGGCATCTTTTAAAATTGTTACACTGTTGATATCACTCGGATTGATGACTGTTTTAAAATTCTCTACAGGAACACCATCCACAACATACAGCGGATTTTTATTGGCAACAGAAGCATTTCCCCGGATCTGCACATTGAGATAACCTCCCGGCTGATTGGTGGGAGTAATAACAAGTCCTGAAACTTTTCCAGCCAAAGAAGAAATCATATTCGGATTTTGCAGTTCATCTTTTCGAACAGAAACAACTGCTGCAGTTGTTTTATCCTTTAAAGAACTTTGCGAGAAGCCTACCACTACCACCTCTTCTATTCTCTTAGATGTTATGGTATCACTTCTCATGCTTCCTCTTGAAACCGATCGGGAACGTCTGTTTTCGGAGGAAGATTTTGTTCTTTCTGTGGAAGCCGTTTTCGGAATTTCCTTTTCAGCATCTTCACGCAGTTTTATTTTACCTTCTTCTTTTATGGTTTCTTTTACAATTTCTTCTACATTAATATTATTCAAAGATTTTGCAGCCAAAGGATTTATTGCCAGTCTGTAAGATAAAATCCGGATTTTCACCTGCTGTTTTGGCTGTACAGATTTCGCAATCAGCTTATTGGAATAATTTCTATTGAGATCATAAAAATAAAACAATCCGTTTTCTGAGGTCGTCTGTTTCAGGATTTTACCGTCCTCAAGGAAATACACATCGGCTTTTACAGGATTTCCTTTTTCGTCTTCTACAATTCCGTAGATGGGATTTTTCTTTTCGGGAAGATATTTGTATTTTCTGTTTTTGATAACTTCGGGAGTCATTTCAAAATATCGGTAACCATTGGTAAGCATTACCAAATCGAGGCTTTTGGTTCTTTTTTCTTCTTTTTTATCGAAATAAAACTGAGGCCTTTCAATTTTTCCTTTCAGCTCAGAATCCATCAGCAGCCACGAAAGAATATGATTTTGCTTATCGTCTGCATACGTCCAGAGTTTATCATCCACAACGCTCAGAGCCAGATTTGCGGGAATTGGTTTATTATTTTCGTCTGTTGTTTCGATATTCACAGTTACTTTTTCTCTCGGAAGATAATTTTGCTTTACCGGTTTTACTTTCACATTCATCTGTTTGTTTTCATTTGAAAAGACAATGCGTTCTGCCAAAGGAATATCACGTTCAAACACCGTAAATCTGCAAATACCGATCGGAAGTTCATTTTCCGGAAGTTCTAATTCATTCAATCCTTTTTTTAATAAAATGGTTTTGCTGTAAACTTCTTTCTCACGGAAATTTCCTTTGAGAATAACATCTTTTTCATCTGTTGATCGGATTTTAAAAACAATCTTGTGGCTTTCTTTATTGATATTGAAAACAATTCCTTCATCTTTCGCCATCGGAAGCGGATAAACGGCTGAAATATTTTCAGGTTTCAATACTTTTACATAGTAATTTTCGCCTTTTCTGGGTGTCAGAAGAAAACTTCCCATCCCGAAATTATACGCTGAAGTTTCGGTAATTTTCTGATGGTTTTGGTTAAAAATTTCCAATGTGGCATCAACTGGCTTTTCAAATTCATCCAGAATTTTATAGGCAATATTCTGCTCGATCCCATTAATGAAAGTTCCGCCTTCCGGCATGAATTTCACGTCAAGCTTATTCAGTACAATCGGAATATTTCTTGAAATGGATTCTGTAAAGCCGTCGAAATTGATTTTAATGGTTAACAGCGCATCGGAAGATTTTAAAACAACCGGAAGTCTGAATTTCAGTTGATTTTTCCCTTCTTTATCCGTTATCAGCTTCCCCTCTGAAATCTTTTCACCGTTATGCATTACCGTGTAATCTCCTTCGTAAAAAGGAATCGGAAGATTGCTGAGACTTCTCATCGAAAAATCGGCAAGAACCTCATCTCCTGCTCCATATCCTTTTTTGGGAAACTCCAGTTTCATCAGAATTCTTGGCGAAACAATTTTCTGGAGGGTAATTTCTTTCTCGAAAGCATTTTTTCCGTCTTCATTCTGCATCCAGTTGGTGAAAGCGCGCAATTTATATATTCCGCCCTTCATGTCGCTGTTAAAATAAAAATAGCCTTCCGAATAGCCGTTTGTAATTTCGTATTTTGCTTTTTTTACGACCGTTCCGCTTGGATCAGTCAATTCAAAATTGACGGCTTTGCTCTGATCGGCGGGAAGATTATTTTCTGCCTTTACCGTGTAAATTTTAAAGTACATTTCCTCACCGGGTTTATAAAAAACATGGTTGGTCTGAATGTACGTTTTTTCTTTTTCGAAATTTTTAAACGGTTCCTGAGCTTTTGATAGAGAAGCAAAAACCAGAAAAAATAATCCTAAAATAGATGTTGTAACCTTGAAATTCATACCTTAAAATTGAAATGAAACCATACAGCCAAAAGTTTTATACGACGGAAGATTGAAAAAATCCAGTCCTCTTCCGTTCTCCGAATCATAGAAGTTCTGATTGGAATCTACGCCACGATTCGCCTGCCAAAGAAGAATATTATTCACATAGAATGTAATTCCCAAACCTTTTTTAAACTGTCCGACATCGAATTTTGCCGTTAGAGAAACCGCATTAATTCTCACATAATCCGCTTTCTGAACATAGTCTTCCGCAACGCCCAAATATCCGTATCTCGTCCATCGGTTTTTCGAAACGTCCTGATTGGGATCGTAAAAATCAACAGGAATCTGATTGGGATTTCCGCCGGAATTTAC
Source organism: Chryseobacterium sp. HMWF035 (assembly GCF_003094695.1). Classification (NCBI taxonomy): domain Bacteria; kingdom Pseudomonadati; phylum Bacteroidota; class Flavobacteriia; order Flavobacteriales; family Weeksellaceae; genus Chryseobacterium; species Chryseobacterium sp. HMWF035. The sequence continues at coordinate 64,864 of NZ_QEHP01000047.1, forward strand.
TCCCTGAAAAACATAATTTTTAATATTTCTGTCATCTCCGGAAGTCTGGGAACGTCCGTAATAATCGAGAACAGCCTGAGTTCCGTTCCAGACCTGTCCGCCTTTTTTCCATTCCCAGTTGATGTCTAAAGTGAGCATTTTATAGGTGAAATTATGATTGAATTTAACGACAAAATCCGATGTGGGATCTGCAATTATTTTAGATCCGTCCGCTTTTTTAGGATAACCGAATTCATCAATAATCAACTCTCCGTTGTTATTTCTTTCGAAATAACTTCCGACAACCGCTCCCAGAACTTCACCTTCCGACAATGTTTTGTAAATGTCTTTAAAACCTGAAACCGCTGTATTATGATATCCCGAATTTACCCGATCCACCATATCTCTGTACTTAAAAAATGAAGCCTTCTGATTCATCCTGAAATCTGAACCCAGATAAACATTATCAAAAAAGAAATTCACTTCCAGTCCGCGGTACGTATGATCTGCAAGGTTTTTCAGTTTTAAATTGCCATTTTCAAAAACCGGAAAAATATCATTGCTGATTTTCCGTTGAAAATATTCTGCTTCAATGCCTAAATTGTATCTTGAAGTCAGCCTGAAACCCGTTTTCCATTCTTTGGAATCAATATTCGACAGATTTTTAAAGGTTTCTACTTCCTGAATCGGAAAATACTGATTTGAATTCTGCGCATTCAGCAAAGTGGTTGCGTAAGAAGCATAGGATTTTGTGATTTCCGGCTCCGAGCTTAGCTGAGTGTAGGCTCCTAAAATTTTAAAATTGATGTTTCTCCAGTTGAATATTTCTTTAAAAGTAAAATACGCTCCCACTTTAGGAAGAAAATAATTATTTTTAAGCGAAGTATTTGAAATGTAGAAAGAATTTCCTGCATTCAATCCCATTTCGAAATCACGATAGCCATCATAATTTAGCCTGTATTCGAAGATATAATCCTGCGAAGTTCTCTGGTAAATATAATTTTTACTGTTTAAAGTATTATCAATCTCCGATCTGTTGTTATTGACAATAAAATTGAGATTAAAACGATGTTTCCAATAATATTCATTTACCGAATAATCTCCTGAAATACTGGAATTATACAATTTATTGTTTTGCGTTCGCTCATTCTGCAGACCATTGGAAAAACCGTAAGCTGAAGGTTTATAACGGTCCAGATTCAGGAAGAAATCGTTTTCGTAAGATTGTGTGATATTTAGCTTAAAATGACTCCAGTCCCGCGAAATTCCGAAATTGAACTGTCTTCTTTTATCTCTGGAATTGTATTGATTATCCTGATAAAATAAAAATTCCGGATTGTCTGCAAACTTGCTGTAGCTTCTCTGGGAACCATCGGTAAGAAAAATCTTCTGAGCATTGGAAAAAGAAACCGGCGTCAGTAAAGAATTCTGATAAACTCTGTTGAACAAGCCGATTCTGTTGGAGTTCGTTGCTTTGTTTTCATCGTAAACAAAAGCTGCATCCACCGCAAATTTTAAAATTTTCGAACTTAGTTTTGTTTTAAAAGAATTCAGAATACTGTACTGATCCATGAAATACATCTGATCTTTCTGCTGTCCGAGATCCAGTGAAATCCGAAACTTTTCATCGTAGTAATATTCATTATTTTTGAAAAACAGATTCAGTCTCAATTGATTATTGTACCCAACTGTCGTTTTAAAAATGTCGTTATCATAAGCTTTCCCGGAAGAATTTCCGTTCATAAGAGGAATCAGCTTTCCATTTTGATCATATTCATAAGATTGATTATCAAACTGGAAAGTTGAAATATCCGGTCCGAAACTGAACATTTCATTGGTTTCGGGACCTTTCCAAGTCAGTTCTCCGTTTTCAGACCTTCCCTGAACATATTGATTCTGGGTTTTAGGAATCGAATTTCTGCTTTTCACCTCCGCTGAAGTGGTAAAACTTCCGTTTAAAAACAAAAATTTCTGGGTGCGTCCTTTTAAACTGATATAATTTTTACCAATCTCTTTTATTTTTCTAACGGAATAATAATCAAACAAATTGGTTCTCAGACTTTGTCCGGAATTTTCTACGCTAAATTCATCTTTCCGCTCTTTTGAAATCAAACTGTCGTACGTATTATTTTGAATATTTTGAACACTTCTTTTTTCTATCTGGCTTTCCAAAATAGTTTTCAGCTCACTGGTTCCGTATACAACCGCTTTGTTTTTACCGTTGTTCCAAACCAAGGTGTCGTAATTTTTAGCAGCGATGATGGCAAAACCTTTTTCATCGGTAAGTTCATAAACTCCGCTGTTTTTGTTCAGAACCTTTAAAAAATTCTGTGGTTTTTCTTTTTCGTTTAAAAATATTCCGGAATAATACTGTTGAGAATTCTGCGCAAACAGGCAGTTAACCGCAAACAGCGGAAGCAGACAATACAAGTTCTTCATGGTCTTTTCTTGATTAAAAGGCGAAAAAAGAAACCTCCGAAGAAATTTCTTTTTTCAGATTTATATTGAATGAATATTAGTTTTGGAGGTTTAGAGAGCTACTTTTTCAGCAGTTTTTCTTTTTTAAGCAGCCTTTTCAGCATTCTTTTTTCTTTTCTGGAAATGTCTTTAGTTTCCACCAGAACAGCTCCATTTGCGGCTTGGTTTCCGAAAAGTGCGGTTGCTGTGTCTGCTTTAAAAACACGGATGGATTCTATTTTATTAGGATCAATTCTCTTGAAAAGTTCAGAATCTGTTGCCTTTCCGTTGATGACAAACAGCGGACTGTTATTGGTTTTGGATGAACCTTCACAACTGATCGAGATATCCACTTTTCCGGAACCCTGTCTTCCCGAAATTGAATTGATATTCACGCCTGAAGCTGCTCCACGAATTGAGTTTATGGCTTCTTTGTTCCCTATTCTGTTTGCCAAACCCTGATAATTTCCTGCAATTGGCTGTTTTGCTTTAAGATATCCTTTATTGTACGCCAGAATTTCGGGTTCCTGAGAAGATTCTTTCAGATCATACGGATTGGTAGAATAAACTGCTTCTGCCGTATCTGCAACTGCATTAAGATCGGTAAGTCTCTTTTTCTCTGATGAAGATGAAGCCAGAGAATTCACCATCGAAGCTTTTTCTTTTTTAATGCCCATTGCGATTACCTCTTCGATATTTTGATTTTTGGGAGCGTCTTTAATCATTTTATTTTCTCTTTCAAGAACTACCGGTTCTTCATAACGTGCAGGAGAAGCTAATGGAGGAAATGAAACAACAGGAAACGGAGCCTGGATTGCAACTGGCGGAGCTTCAGCAGCTATCGTTACAGGAGGTAAAGTTTCTTTTTGGATATTCACTTTTATAATACTGTCAGCTTTCTGAACGTGTTCCGAAATAGCAGCAGAAGGTTTATTTTCAGAGATGATATTTTTTGCAATAACCTGTTGGGTAACTTCCGCATTGTCTTTTTTATTGGAAAAGTAAAAGATTCCGGAACCGATTAATAAACTTGCGGCAATTCCGTAAGGAAGCCAGATCGGAACTATTTTACTCTTTTTTTGTTCTTTTTTGTCTAATTTTTCTTCCACTTTTGCCCAAACTCTATCAAACCCAGGAAAAGTCGCAGGTTCTTCCAGTGTTTTAGAAGCCTCGTTGAATGTTTTATCTATTGAATTGTTTTCCATTGTTGTAAAAGTTTAAATGTTTTGATTAACCAAAAGTTCCTGAAGTCTTTTTCTGGCAAAATTGAGTTGAGATTTTGAGGTTCCTTCACTAATGGAAAGCATGGTTGCAATTTCTTTGTGAGGATATCCTTCGATGGCAAAAAGGTTGAAAATAGCTCTGCAACCTTCGGGAAGAAAGTTCAGAAGGCTTAAAATATCTTTTTCAAAAGACACATTTTCCATCGCAGAATCTGTAGAAACGGCATGATTGTCTTCTAAAGAAATATGCAGTTCTTTAGTGGATCTTAATTTCTGCAGACATTCATTCACTGCAATTTTTTTTGACCACGCTTCGAAAATATCAGGATTCTGGAGCTGGCTCATTTTCGTGAAAATCTTATAGAAGCTGTCCGCCAGAACTTCTTCGATATCTTCATCGTTTTTCAGATACCGCTTGCAAACGGTGTACAGTTTTCCCGCCATCATTTCGTAGACTTTCCGCTGCGCGTTGCGGTCGTTCCGTTGACATTCTAATAGTAACTCTCGTTCCATAATCAGGCTTTATATCTACATAGATGCATAAAATTTCAAAAAGGTTGGAAACATCATCAACTTTTTTGAAAAAATAATGAATTTCAGTGAAGGTGGCAAATGAATTTAAGAACGAAAACATCTGTAAATGAATTCTATACTTCATATTTTTGAAATATTTTCTTTTTTATTTTTTTAAAAAATTATTTTCACAAAGTTTATGATGCCGCAATTATCTGAATGTAGTGGAAAAACTGTAGTCAGATGTTTTCAGGATGACAAATTTTAATGGTGTTTACAAATGTTGAAATGAAGGACTTCTGCCTTAGCCGCGATTGAGCGGTCTGTCTGAGCTCTTTTTGAGGTTTCGGCGGCGGCTTTGCCGTAGTCATGGTCGGAAGATTTTTTTTATTATTTTGAATAATGTTTTTTTAATTTAACTATTTGATTTCCAATTAATTGTATTTCTGTTTTGGTTT